>DASRHX010000107.1:0-4854 GCA_035650295.1 Bryobacteraceae bacterium
AAGTCGTAGTAGCGTTGGCCCAAGTCATAATTCCCCGATTGGGAGCGTCACGTCCGAGGAACAGATTGTTGCGCCAATGCGTATTGCCGTTGGGGCTCCGAACGGATTGCTCGCCAATTAACGTGTTGTGGTACATGAACAGGCCTGCGGGCCGGGCGTCAAGCTTAAATGAAACGCCGGACTGCACATGGTAGAGCAGGTTGCGCACGAAATAGACTGGGCCGCCGAATAGCGGTTGCGCGCTGTAGCCGCCATGAAATGCATTCACGCCGCGGTTGTTTATCACCCTTATGTTGTGAACGCCGCCGTCGGTCTCGACAAAGTCGTCGTTCAACACGTGCATGTCGTTGTTGTAAATGTCGATGGAAGAAGCCTGCCGCTCGGGATCGGATTCCGGCGTGCCGTACGTAGAAATGGAAATGGCGTCGTGGAAGTAAGCGATCGCGTTGTGCGCGATCACGTGACCCGGGCCATAAACTTTGACGCCGTAGTAACTGATCACCTGATGGGAAGGATAAGCGCCGATGCTACCCCAGCGTATTCCCGTCCAACCGATGAGCCGATACCGATCGTCGCGCCCGAGGATCAGGTTGTCGGCGATGTAGAAGTCGCTCGATCCGGCGTATTCGGTCCAAACCCCGAACCCAACGTTTTCAAAACGGCAGTTCTTGACGGTCAGATTGGTAGCGCCCGTCAGTTCTTTCTTGCCAGCCATGATGGCTACGTCGGTATTGCGGAAGGTCAAACCATCAAAGATGTGATGCGCGGTACCCATGACGTCGAACAGGATGTGATTGCCCGCTCCGTCAAATATCGCCTCTCCGTCACCGGCGGATTTGATCATGATCGGCTTCTCGGCCGTCGCTTTCAAGGTGAGATTAAACGTGCCGTCAAAGGGGGCCGCGAGCGGGTCAACGTAGTTTAAGCGTTCCGGTCGGTAGAGTCCGGCGTGGATAAGAATGGTGTCGCCCGGCTGCGCTTTGCGCTCCCATACGACGCTCCAATCGCCCAGGCCGGCGCCGTAATACGCTTCGTGGAGACCAGTGAAATGAGGTTCCTTGCGCGGACCCGTATAGTCGGCGGGATAGACATGGAGCGTGCGGCCGCCAGTGTAAGGCTGCGGCTCCGTGCGAGTGCGAACCTTGACCGTGTGCTCGCTTTGACCGGATGTTCCGTCGGCGTCGCTAAGTGTAAAGCGGCATTCGTATTCCGTGCCCGGCGTCAGGTTGAGAATCGAGCCGGCAAAACCATCGGGAACGATGTACTTCAGATTCTCCCGGTCGCGGCCCACCTGCTCACCGCCGATGCGCAGCAAGGGTAGAGCGTTTCGCCAGGCGGATTCGCCCGCGGCACGGTACTGCACCGCAACCGTCGCATTGCGATTGGCATCGCCCGCGATCGCCCATTCAAAACCGAGATTGTGAAGCGTTGGGTGCTCGACGTGAAAGCGCCCTGGCGTGGTCCCATTTTGAGCCCGGAGTGCCGCGGCAAGGATAAGCGTGATGAGAAGCGTGCGCATGGTTGTCAGGGGAGAGCATATAACGAACGCACCGCTCAGGGCATCACAACCGGGACACGACCAGAGTTGATACGCTCCCAAGGACATGTTGCGACGTTCCTTCCTCCTCGGGGCCGCCGTGCAAACCGCGCCCACCGGAATTCGTCTAGCTACGTTTCAGGCCGACATCACGCCTCGCATAGGGGCTCCGATCTATACCGGTACTGCCCGCTCCATCGTCGATCCGCTTGAAGCGCGCGGCATTGTCTTGCATGGCAGCGGAAATGCGGTGATCATCGTCGCGCTTGATTGGTGCGAGATTCGCAATAGGTCTTACGACCTTTGGCGCTCGCAACTTGCGGCCGCGGCCGGCACCACACGCGAACGTGTGCTTGTCAGTTGCGTGCATCAGCACGACGCGCCGTATACGGATCTCGAAGCTCAGCAATTGCTCGAATCGGCGCATTCACCGCACAGACTATGCGATGCCAGCTATGAACATGCGTGCATCGCCAGCGTGACCCTAGCGATCCGCAGCGCATCCGCGCAGCCTGTTACTCACATCGGAATCGGCGAGGCGATCCTACGTGAAGTAGCCTCCAACCGGCGTTACGTGCGGCCCGACGGAAAGGTGTCCTTCGGGCGTACCAGCGCCACGCGCGATCCGGCTATTCGGGAACAACCGGAAGGTCTGATCGATCCCGCGCTCAAGGCGATTAGCTTCTGGAACGATTCGCAGCCCGTCGCCGCACTCTACACTTACTCGACCCATCCGATGAGCCACTACGGACAAGGCGACGTGTCAGCCGATTTTCCCGGAATTGCCCGGCGGCGAATGCAGACGGAGACGCCTGGAGTCTTCACGATCTATTGCTCAGGCGCGAGCGGTGACACGATGGCGGGGCGCTACAACGATGGCAATCCGGCGAACCGCGCCATCCTCGCCGGCCGGCTCTACCAGGCGATGTCATCCGCATGGCGGTCGCAGAAGCGATTTCCGCTACAGCGGGTGCGATTTCAGAACTCAAAGGTCACGTTCCAGCCCAGGAAAGATCCGAACTATTCACTTGCTGCCATGCGCCGGCTTTTGGATTCGGCGGCCACACCGCGACGAGAACGGCTTGACGCCGCGCTGGGTATCAGTTGGTTGCGAAGGTTGCAGCGGCGGCAGCCAATCGATGTGCCTGTGGTACATCTGGGTCCCTCCGCGATCCTCTTGGTTCCCGCCGAAGCCTTCGTGCAGTATCAACTCTGGGCACAGCAGGCGAGTACAAAGCAAATGGTGATGACCCTCGGCTATGGTGAATGTGCTCCCGGCTACATTCCCACGAACGCCGCCGTTGCGGAAGGATATGACGACCACTACAGTTGGGTCGACTTTGGCACCTGCGAGGGAGCGCTCCGCCACGCGATTGAGTCCTCGCTTACCCGCTGATTCACTGACCGCGCAACTTCCCGGCTGAATTTGGGTGTAATGGACTCATGCGAATGGTTCGCCTCGTGGCTCTGCTGACCGCTGGTGTGCCCCTGTGGGCGCAGACGCCCGTTATCAATCCACGCGGCTTGATCAACGCATTTTCACAGCAACCGGCACCAGCCGTCGTCACGCCCGGCGGCCTGCTGTGGGTAAACGGAATTAACCTCGGGCCTGTCGATGGATTCACGGCCCCCGCCGGCGATTGGCCACTGCAGATCGGCGACCCCGTTCTTCAAGTCATGATCAACGGCCGCGCCGCCGCAATTGGATCGGCGACCCCGTCGAGAATTGTCGTGCAAGTGCCGTGGGAGGTTGCCGGTGGTGGTGGAGCGGGAAACATAGCGCAAGTCGTCGTCGCAAAGGGGGAAGTTCGCAGCCGGCCCGCTTTCGTACGCGTCGCGCAGGCATTTCCCGCGTTGCGCACAAAGGGCGACAAAGGAATCGGCGAAGCGGTTACAACTGGTGGCGGCGAGACCGTGAAGTTGTCCGCAACGGGGCTGGGCACGTTCCCGCAGGACGAGCGTCCGGAGAACGGAAAGGCCGTTGCTAAGGATTGGCCTGCTGCGCTTCGCGCTTATGTGGATGGCGTTGCGGCAAAAGCAACAGCCCGGTTGTCTGGCGAGCGCGTCGGCGAGTTTGAGATCGAACTTCAACTGCCGGCAAGTACCGCCGAGGGCTCAATTGTTTCGATTCTTGCCGGCAACGCAACTCCGGCAAATCGGCCAACCTTGGGGAAGACTGCGGCCAGCGTGGCGTACTTGGCCATGCCGGAATTGGCCCGAACGGTTCGGCAGACAAGGAGCGCGGGAGTCCAGCCGAAACTGCTCGTGGCCAGCGCGCCTCGCGGCGACGATGGTTGTTATCCAAGCTGGGTGTTCGACTACGTGTCCAAGAAGGTGACCAGGGTGGAGCCGTGCCTGATTGCCGCTGGCCAGAACGCAGTCGCTCCGGTCGTCATCCTACCCGATTCGGATGTGATGGTCTCACTGGTGGGTCCGGCCGAGGGAACAGTGGAGGAAGGAATCAGCAGGAAAGTGGCGCTCTTCAAAGCAGGCTCGGATCAGCCCATGATCGTCGAGTTGCCCGGCGCGGCAAGCGTCGTGGCCGGTGGTCCCAGCGGATCTTTGCTCGCACTGATGCCCGGCACAACGCCAAACGTGGTCATGATCGACACCGTGACGGGAGAGGTTCGTGAATTTGACGGGCAGATTGGACTCGGCTTGCCTGGAGGCGGCGGAGGGGGCGGAGTTGTAGTCACACCTGGCGGCCTGACGATCGATCTAGGTGAGGGTTTGAATGTGGTCTTGGGCCAGCCCATCGGCATCGGCAATGCGACGCGCGCGGTGGTGGTGGGCGACAATGCGGATGTGCCAACCAAGGCGAAGTTGGCCCTCATCGATCAGCAAAACTCAGTTGTGGGGAAGCGAGATTTTGCCGACGGCTGGTTGCCCCTTATTCCTCCGGCGCCCGCTATGCAACAGCCCCCTGGCGGTGGGCAAGCAAATCCCGCATTGTTGCGCCCCAGGGCTCTTGTGACGTTCGATGCAGCGAGCCGTTCGGTCTACGTGCTGTCGCGCAAAGCCGATGAGAGCGCCGACGGTATTACGGCGTTCGCCGGACCCGACCTCGAGCAGCGGACAATGGCGTTTCCGGAAGGTTGGTTCGCAGCTTCCTGCACCCCACAGTTGGCCTTCTACAACGCGGAACTTGCGCGGCGCCTGGTGCTGTTCGCCTCCGCAAAGCCGGAAAAGACGGTGCTGCGTGTTTGCGGGGCGAAGGGGTTTCTGACGGTAAATCTTGCGGATGGGGCTGCAACAGCGGTGCCTCTCCCAGGCATTGGCTTGCTGAATGCGGCAGCGGCGGCTGGCGAAATCAACGA
>DASRHX010000108.1:0-2604 GCA_035650295.1 Bryobacteraceae bacterium
TCCGCGCCTCCTCTGGAGCCAAATTTCGGTGCAAAAGAACTTCCGCTTCAGCGAACGCTACAACGCCCAACTGCGCTGGGACTTCCAGAACGCTCTGAAGACCTTCAACTTCACCGGGCCCTCGACCGCCGTAGACTTCCGTAACCCGGCTACATTCGGCAAATTGCTCGACGATCCGCGCACCGCGTCCCTCGGCGGCCAGCCGCTGATGAACTTGACCGTGATGTTCCAGTTCTAACGGAACCTGGTAGCGTAACTGCGCGCGGCGGAATTCCTTCACCGGGTTCCGCCGCGTTTCGTTTCTGCAGGCTCAAGGTATACTCACAAATGCCCGGTAGCAAGACCGGCAATTTCGTGCTATGCACATTCCCGACGGTTACCTGAGCCCCTCCACTTGTGCCGCGCTTTACGCCAGCGCGTCGCCATTCTGGTATGTGGCGCTCAAGCGCCTCAAGCGGCAACTGCACACGCGCATGGTCCCGCTGGTCTCTGTGTTTTCCGCTTTTTCCTTTGTCGTCATGATGTTCAACCTGCCCCTACCAGGCGGCACCACCGGACACGCGACCGGCGTCGGCCTCGCCACCGTCGTCCTCGGACCCTGGGCCAGCATGCTCGCCGTCTCCATCGCCCTTGTCATTCAGGCACTGTTCTTCGGCGACGGCGGCGTAACCGCCATAGGCGCCAACTGCTTCAACATCGCCATCGTCGGCAGCCTCGCCGCCTGGGCCGTGTACCGCATGATTGCCGGAAACACACCGGTCGAATCCAATCGCCGCAAGTGGGCGGCAGGACTCGCCGGTTACGTTGGCATTAACGCCGCCGCCCTCATCACCGCTATCGAGTTCGGTCTTCAACCTGCCTTCTTTCAGGACGCTTCCGGCGCTCCGCTCTATGCGCCTTACCCACTCCATATTGCCGTTCCAGCGATGATGTTGGGACACCTCACGCTGGCCGGTTTGGCGGAATTTGTAGTGAGTGCAGGCGTCGTCGCCTATCTTCAGAAATCCGATCCGGCGCTGTTATCCCGCGCCTCAGGCATCGAGCGCGAATCGCCTGCCCCCAGCGCTCGGAAGCTCTGGGCTGCGTTGGCCGTGCTCATGATCCTCACGCCTCTCGGCCTGCTTGCTGTTGGCAGTGCTTGGGGCGAATGGTCGCCGGCGGACTTCGCCAACGCCGAGACGCGCAAAGAGATTGCCGCTGCCTCGCGCGGTGTCTCTCCTCCCGCGGCGCCGCCCAGCGGCCTCGAGCGAGTGGCTAGCGTGTGGACCGCGCCAATCCCCGACTACGCACCGCCGATGTTCAAGAGCCCCGCGTTCGGCTACGTGATGTCCGCCATGCTCGGCTCCGGACTGATCGTTGTCTGCTACCTCCTCCTCACCTGGACCTTTGGCCGGGGACGCGGCGATGTCTGACGCGCTCCATCATTTCTCAGGCTGGCGTAAAGGGTTCCTGCAGCGCACTCTTGCCGAACTGTCCGCGCTCTTGGAGTTGTCGGCGGTTGCCGACGATGCGGCCCGCAAGCATGGCCTGCTGCAATGCCTCGATGCCCGCGTAAAACTCGCCGCGGCTGTTTTGCTGATCGTCGCCGCTACGGCTTCCCGTCGTTGGGAAGTTATCTCTGCGGTCATGGCCGTGGGTGTACTGCTCGCCGCGTTGAGCAGCTTGCCCATGGGCAGGATCGCCAGAGTATGGATGAGTGCAATGCTCTTCACCGGTGTGATCGCCCTTCCGGCCCTAGTACTCACGCCGGGTGAAGTCATCGTTCGTCTCCCCTTCACCAACTGGCCCATCACAGCGCAGGGCTTGAAAAGCGCCGGGTTCTTGATCGGCCGCGTCCTCGCCACGACCACAATTTGCTCGGCTCTCATGTTGAGTACGCCATGGAACCACCTGCTCAAGGCAATGCGCGTTTTCCGGCTTCCTGTAGTAGCCGTGGTGCTCATTGGTACCACCTACCGCTACATCTTCCTGTTCGTGCAACTCGCGATGGACATGATGGAGTCCAAGCGCAGCCGCGTGGCCGGTCCCCTTCCGGGCCTTGATCGTCGGCGCATGGCCATTGCCTCGGCGGGCGTGTTGATGAGCAAAGCGTTCGAGCTGAACAGCGAAGTGCACCTCGCCATGCAGGCCCGCGGATACCGGCATGAAATATTCCTGATGGAGGAGCTCTCCATGCGGACGCGCGACTGGTTCGTCGCGGCGCTCATCGCGCTGGCCTCCTTTTCCTTCCTCATGGTGACGCGGTGAGCGCCTTGTTTGAGCTCCACGAGGTCACCTTCCGCTACCGCCAGACAGTCGCGCTGAATAAAGTGAGCCTGCATATTGAGGCTGGCAGCCGCCTGGCGCTTCTGGGCGCCAACGGTTGCGGCAAATCGACCCTGCTGCGCATTCTCGATGGCCTCTATTTTGCCGAATCGGGCTTCACACTCTATGATGGCGACGAACTGAACGAGCACTACTTTCAGCACGACGAGCTTGCCTACGACTTCCGCAAACGGGTCGGTCTTGTCTTTCAGAATCCCGACGTCCAATTGTTCTGTCCGACCGTTTTCGACGAACTCGCCTTCGGTCCCTTGCACCTCGGCTGGTCCAGGGAGAAGATCC
>DASRHX010000109.1:0-7621 GCA_035650295.1 Bryobacteraceae bacterium
GTGCGCGCAGCCAGTAGGGCTGCGTCGGCCTCGTGCCGGCGGGGACAGTGACACGGATGCTCTGCATCCAGGGCTTGTTTGCGCCAGCAGCCGCATTCTTACCATCGACACGTTGCTCGACCAGCCCTTGTACATCAAGACTCTCGACCACGACCTGCGACGGGCCGCGCCCCACAACGCGGACCTGCACCTGTACGTCCGAGCCCGGTGTGGCCATCCACTGCGACGCGCCTGCGTCTACGGCGACACCGGCAGCGGCTGCAGTCAGCTCATCCAACTCCGCCAGCTTCATGCGCGCCCAGGGATGATCAATAGCGGCGATCAATGTGCGCGTCTTGCCGAGAGCGGGCAGGATGCGCTCGGTATGGCGAATGTCGAAGGCCTTGTCCGCTTCGTCAAGGGCCGAGGCCACCGCTGCACCGCCGGGAATGCGGTTCCAAGTCGTGTCCACACCAGTGAACGGATCGCCTTCGCCGGGTTCACCCGCGACGGTGACGAAGTAATTCGGCATCGAACCTTTCCGCTCAGCCGCGCCCATGCCTTGGCTGCGGTGCATGCTGCGGCTCATGCCGGCGATCTCGCCGTACGAGTAGCCGAGCAGGGGATCGTATTCTCCGGTATCGATGGTCATGCGCGCTGTGCGCGCGGCTTCCTGTTCCATCTCGCGGGTAAAGGAAAACGAGTTCCACAGCACGCGCTTGGCCCGCCAGGGCTTCAGGTACTTCAATTGCTCAGGAAAACGCGCCGGATCGGCGGCGGCATCAAAGGCCTCCTTGCCGAGGATCGCCGAGGATTGATGATGGCCATGTCCGTCGCGCGCCGTACCGCTGAACCGCAGGATGATCACGTCCGGCTGGAACTGGCGAATGACCCACACAACATCGCCGAGCACCTCGTTCTTGCCCCACTTGTCCAGCGTTTCAGCGGCTGTCTTCGAGAAACCGAAATCGATGGCACGCGTGAAGAACTGCCGAGCGCCGTCGAGCCTGCGCGCAGCCAGCAACTCCTGCGTGCGGATGACTCCCATCAGTTCCCCTTGTTCGGAGCCGATCAGATTCTGCCCTCCCTCGCCGCGGGTCAACGAGAGGTAGCCGGCGCGGTAATGCCGGCCGCGGCCAAAGTAGGCCAACACGGCCGTATTCTCGTCGTCCGGATGTGCGGCGATCATGAGCACGCCGCCGAGCACCTTCATCCGGTCCAACTGTGCCCGGACCTCGGCCGCGCCCGCCGCTAAAGGCCGCTCCTGCGCGTAGAGAGCAAAGCTGCACGAACACACAATCAGTAGCGTTGTGAATCGCCGCATAGACCTCAGTGTAGTAGATTGCCTCTAATGGGAGATTTGGCGGATCAATCACGGGAGCGGGCTATCAGAACATTCGAACGAGCGCATAGCAGCCTGTGGAGATTTCTGTATGGCAGCGGTGACGGCTACCGGCGAAGTAAGATCGGCCTTGCCCTCGGCGGCGGTTTCGCGCGCGGCATCGCGCACCTTGGCGTGCTCGAAGTACTCGAAGAAAACCGCGTTCCACTGGCCGCAATCACTGGCGTAAGTTCAGGCGCGATGATGGCTGCCGCCTATGCCAGCGGTACGCCGCTCTACAAATTGGACGAACTCGCGCGGCGCATGAAGTTCAAAGATGTTGCGGGCTGGACGGTTTCTCGTATGGGGCTGATGACCAGCCAGCGCATGGATACGTTTTTGCGAAGACTGCTCGCGGTTCACAAATTTGAGGACATGTGGATTCCGCTGGGCGTGGTGGCCTGCGACCTGAAGACGGGCAATGCGGTTGTGTTTTCGCAGCGCGGCGACGTGGTGCCCGCCGTGCGCGCCAGTTGCGCCTATCCCGGATTGTTTCGTCCCATTGAAATCGATGGCAAGCTGCTTGTGGACGGTGGCATGGCGCTCGATGTGCCCGCTCCAACCGCACGGCAGTTGGGCGCGGCCAAAGTGATCGCCGTGTCGTTAGAGATGGACGAAGTGCCGGCGGACCCGAGCAATCTGGCTCAGGTCATCAATCGCTGTTTTCAAATTCTTCAGGCCCAAACCGGACCGAGTTGGCGCCCCGACGCCGATCTCGTGCTGACGCCCAAGATCAACACATTTGGTTGGGATTCCTTCGACCAGACCGAGCGCCTGATCATGGCCGGGCGCCAGGCGGCGGAGGCGGCGCTGCCGCAAATCGACGAATGGCTGGAGCGGAAATAACCGCGGTCTAGTGCTTCTCTTCGCCTTCGTGCATCTGCATGGCCAGATAGTTCTGAATACCCATCTCCTCGATCATTTGGAGTTGCGCTTCCAGCCAATCGACATGCTCTTCTTCGTCGACGAGGATCTCTTCAAATAGCTCGCGCGAGCCGTTGTCGCCCACTTCGGTGGCAACGGCGATCGCCTTATTAAGCCGCGGCAGGGCCTCCATTTCCAGCGCCAGGTCGTTCTTGAATTGGTCTTTGACGTTCTGGCCGATGCGGAGACCGAACAACTCGCTCATGTTGGGTGCGCCGTCGAGAAAGAGCATGCGTTCCAGCACCTTTTCGGCGTGGACCATCTCTTCGATGGACTCCTTGCGCGTGTACTTATAGAGGCGCTTGTAGCCCCAGTTCTGCAGCATCTCGGCGTGCAGAAAATACTGGTTGATCGCGGTCAACTCCGCTTTCAACACTTCTTGTAAGTAAGCAAGAACTTTTGGATTGCCCTTCATGACGTTTCGAGTTTAGCACGCAACCGCGCGCATTCCCTCCCTGTTCGAGGCGTGGCGGAATCGGGCGTGGGACAATAGAAGATTCACCTCCCCCCGGCCACATGCTCAAACGCATCACCGTGCACGGAGCACGGCAGCACAACCTGAAAAATATCAACGTCGAGATTCCCCGGAACTCTCTGACGGTGATCACCGGTCTCAGCGGATCCGGGAAGTCGTCGCTCGCCTTCGACACGATCTACGCCGAGGGTCAGCGCCGCTATGTGGAAACGCTTTCGCCATATGCGCGACAATTTCTCGATCAGATGGAGCGGCCCGATGTGGATTCGATCGATGGGTTGAGCCCGGCGATTTCCATCGAGCAAAAAACAACCAATCGCAGCCCGCGCTCCACGGTCGGCACCATCACGGAGATCTACGATTACCTCCGCCTGTTGTACTCCTCAATCGGCATCCCGCATTGCCCGGATTGCGGACTGGAGATCGTGCCGCAGAAGACGGGACAGATCGTCGAGCAGATCCTGACCCAGCGTCAGAATGAGCGGATCATGATTCTCGCGCCCATCGTGCGCGGCCGCAAGGGCGAATATAAGAAGGACCTGGAAAAGCTCGGCCGCCAGGGATTCGTCCGCGCGCGCATCGACGGCGAGCTACGCGGTCTGGAAGAGGACATCACGCTCGACAAGCGGCGCAACCACACGATTGAAGTCGTGGTCGACCGCCTCCTCATCAAGCCCGGCGTGGAGCAGCGGCTGGAGTCGTCCATCGAAACGGCGACGAAGCTGGCCGGCGGCCTGGTGACCGTATGCGTGGTGGGCGGAGCAGGCGCGGAGACGAAAGAAGAGCGGCTGTTCTCGCAAAAACTCGCCTGTCCGGAATGCGGAGGAAGCATTCCGAAATTGGAGCCGCGCTCATTTTCCTTCAACAGTCCATACGGAGCGTGCGAGGCGTGCAACGGGCTGGGCAGCCGCTGGGCATTCGACGCCGACAAGGTGATTGTCGATCCCGGTAAGCCGGTTCTGGAGGGCGGCCTCGGTCCTGGCAGCGCTTCGGCAGGCATGATTCACCGTCTGAACGATTTCGCGCGCAGGAACAAGGTCAATCTGGGGAAGGCATTCGAGGATCTGCCCGCCAAATCGCAGAAGCTCCTGTTGGAAGGAAACGGCACGTTTCCCGGCATCCTCGGAGTGCTGCAGGAGACCTACGAGGAAACCACCGACGCCTATCGCGAACACCTGATCGCGTACATGTCGTCGGCGCCTTGCGAGGTGTGCCACGGCGCCCGGTTGAAGCGCGGCCACCTTGCCGTGCAGGTGAAGGGCATCGCGATCGGCGACTTCACGGCGCTTGGACTCTCACGCGCGCTGGCGCTGGTGAAATCGTGGACGCTGAACGAACGCGAATCGGCAATTGCCGTGCGCATCGTCGAGGAAATTCGCGACCGGCTGGAGTTCTTGTGCAACGTGGGCCTGGACTATCTCAGCCTGCAGCGGTCGGCAGCCACGCTTTCCGGCGGTGAGTCGCAGCGCATCCGGCTGGCGACCCAAATCGGCACCAAACTGCGTGGTGTGCTCTACGTGCTGGACGAGCCTTCCATCGGCCTGCACCCGCGCGATAACGAGCGCCTGCTCGATACTCTTGGACATCTGCGGGACCTTGGCAACACGGTGTTGATCGTCGAACATGACGAGGACACCATCGACCGCGCCGACTATGTGGTCGACCTCGGGCCAGGCGCCGGAAGGTTGGGCGGCGAACTAGTTGCGGCAGGCGTGCCCGAAGTGATTCGGAAATGCAAGTCGTCGCTGACGGGTCAGTATTTATCGGGCAGACGATCCATCGCCGTGCCCTCGTTCCGCCGCCACGGAAATGGCGAAAGGCTGATCGTGAAAGGCGCGGCCGAACATAACCTGAAGAGCATCGACGTCGAATTCCCGCTCGGCATGTTGATCGCCGTAACGGGCGTTTCCGGCAGCGGAAAATCCACGCTGGTGAACGATATTCTCTATCGCGCGCTTGCCGAGGAGATCTATGGCGCCCGGCGCGCGCCAGGCGCGCACGGCAAGATTGTCGGGATGAATCTGGTGGATAAGGTGGTCGAGATCGATCAGACGCCCATCGGCCGCACGCCTCGTTCGAACCCTGCCACGTATACTGGAGTGTTTTCTCCGATTCGCGACTTGTACGCGATGCTGCCCGAATCTCGCGAGCGGGGCTATAAGCCTGGACGGTTCAGCTTCAACGTGAAGGGCGGGCGGTGTGAAGCTTGCCAGGGCGACGGCATGAAACGCATCGAGATGAACTTCCTGCCGGATGTTTATGTCACGTGCGACCTCTGCCGCGGACGCCGCTACAACCACGAGACGCTGCAGGTGAAGTTCAAAAACCTGTCCATCGCCGATCTGCTCGAGTCGACGGTCGAAGACGCTCTGCCGCTGCTCGAAAACTTCCCGGCCATCAAGGCGAAGATCGAAACGCTGCACGACGTCGGGCTGGGATATTTGCATCTTGGCCAATCGTCGACGACGCTGTCCGGAGGCGAGGCGCAGAGGGTCAAACTTGCGCGCGAGTTGAGCCGGCGTCAGACCGGCAAAACATTTTACATTTTGGACGAGCCAACGACGGGTCTTCACTTTGAAGATGTGAACCGGCTGCTCGACGTGTTACAAAGGCTGGTGGAATTGGGTAACACCGTGGTGGTCATCGAGCATCACCTGGACGTTATCAAGTCGGCCGATTGGGTGATCGATCTTGGACCCGAAGGCGGTGAAGGAGGCGGACAAATAGTGGCCGTTGGCACTCCCGAACAGGTGGCCCGAAACCGGCGCAGCCATACGGGCCGCGCGTTGGACCGCATGCTCGGAAGGAAGCCTGCTTGAGCCGCTATCCCATGAAGCCGACGGAGTTGACCGGGCTCAAAACGGTCTCGCTCCATGGACGTGGAGGAAAGGTCCATACCGGGCTTTTCGCTCAGCCCACGCGGGCGGGAATCAGCCTTGGCCAGTGGATGGATTCTCTGCCCCGGCTGTTGGCGGCCGATTCATTACGCGCCGTGGCCGGTGCGATCTGGAACGCGCGTGAAGCAGGAAAGCCGGTGCTGTGGGGCATCGGCGGGCACGTGATCAAATGCGGCCTCGCGCCCGTATTATTGGACCTTGCCGCGCGCGGATTCGCCACTTCGTTTTCGATGAACGGCGCGGCGGCGATTCATGACTTGGAGATCGCACTGGCCGGCTACACGAGCGAGGACGTCGAGGCTGTGTTGCCCGACGGTAGCTTTGGCTCGGCCGAAGAGACCGGCCGCGAGTTCAATCAGGCGTTGATCGAAGCGGCTCGCGACTGCATCGGCGCGGGAGAAGCATTGGCGCGTAAGGCGCGCGAGCTTGCGCAACCCGAATTCGCGGCGCATAGTCTTCTCTGCGGAGCGCACACAGCGGCGACCCCTTTAACCGTTCACATCGCTGTCGGCACCGACACGCCGCACACACATCCGCATGTGGATGGTGCGGCAATGGGCGCGGCCACCCACCACGATTTCCGATTGTTCTGCACGCTGGTCCGCGAACTGGATGGCGGCGGCGTGTATGTGAATCTCGGCTCGGCCGTCGTCATGCCCGAGGTCTTCCTGAAGGCTCTCTCCACTGTGCGTAACCTGGGACACACCGTGCGCAACTTCACCACGGCGAACTTCGATTTCCTGCAACACTACCGGCCGAAGGTGAACGTGGTGGACCGTCCACACGCTCAGGCCGGCGGAAAAGGCTACTCCATCACGGGTCATCATGAGATCATGCTGCCCTTGTTGGCGGCGATTCTAGTGGAACGCGAGGGCATCGCGAAATGAGCGATTGGAGCGAGGCCGCCATTCCGCAGCGGGAGCCCGAGCCGCCGCCGTTCACACCGGAGCCTTATCCGTTTTGGGGATACGACGATCTGGTTTTGTTCCTCGGCGCCGCGGTTCCTTGCGCCCTCATTTCCGTGCTGCTGATAGCAGCGCTGCACCGCGTGCTGCCCCCTTCGTCTGGACGCGCGCTTCCCCTGCTGTTGGGACAGTTCACCGGTTACGCGCTATGGTTCGGCGTTCTGTACTTTATTCTGCGCGTGCGTTACGGGCGCCCGTTCTGGTCGTCGCTCTCGTGGAGTTCATCCAAGCGCGGCATGGCGCTGTCCATGATGCTCGGACCGGCGGTGGCGCTCAGCCTGGCTGTCGTCGGCGTACTGCTGAAAGCGCCGGAAACGCCGACGCCGATGAGAGAGCTTTTTCGCGACAAGACCAGCATTCTCGTGCTGGGCGTGTTCGTCAACACGTTGGGGCCGCTGTGTGAAGAGCTGGCGTTCCGCGGTTTCATTCAGCCGCTGCTGGCACGCTCGTTTGGTTCGGCCGTGGCAATTGTGCTTTCGGCACTGCCATTCGCTCTCCTGCATGGACCGCAGTACGAATGGTCGGTGGTTCACGTATTGTTGGTCGGACTGGCAGGCGTGTGCTTTGGAATCGCGCGCGTCGTGACGAACTCGACGGCGGCGGCGGTGGGCATGCACGCCACCTATAACCTCACATTCTTTAGCGCACTTCTCATTCAGGGAGGCTATACCCTCAGCCCATGGTAGAAACCATTCAATGGACCCCGGCGGGCGTCGTCATGATCGATCAGACGAAGCTCCCGCGTGAGGTCGTCTACGTCACGTGTACCAATTACGAGGAAGTCGCAGTCGCCATCGTCGACATGATCATTCGTGGAGCGCCGGCGATAGGCGTGGCCGCGGCGATGGGAGTAGCGATTGGAGTGCAGCAGGCCGATCCGGCGTCGATGGACGATGCGATGGACCGCATCTGCTCGCGGCTTGCCGGCACGCGGCCGACGGCTGTGAACCTTTTCTGGGCAATCGACCGCATGAAGGCGCTATACGCGACTCTGCGCGGG
>DASRHX010000110.1:0-3551 GCA_035650295.1 Bryobacteraceae bacterium
GCACCAAATCCGGGCGCTGAGTAGCCGCGCCGGTATTTTGGCGATTACCAGCCTGGGTCACCGTGAAGGGAAATCCGGACTGATACGTGACAATACCGTTGAAACTCCAGCCCTTGAGTGCATACGCCGCCGGTCCGCGCCAATCGGCGGGAGTAGGGATATTCCAGAGAAAACTCGTCGTAAAGCGATGCCGGTAATCGAACCCGGAATTGGCGCGTTCACAGGCGAAGCAGTTCATGTTCTGAGCACCGCCGGGAGTAAAGGGGAGTGATTCGTTGGTGCCGTATGCCTGGTCGATGTTGTGCGCCCACGTATAGCTTGCGAGAAAGGAAAAGCCCTTGCTGAAGCGGCGCTCGCCGCGAATTTGCATCGATTGATAGTAGGACTTGCCGTCGCTTGCCAGATAACGGATTGTCCCCCAGCGGGGATAGGCGCGATTGGCCTGAAGCGGAACCGATCCAGGAGGCGCGTCGTTGAGGTTGCGGCTGTTGTCGAGATGCGACGTCTGGCTTCCCACGTAAGCCAGTTCGAGAACGGTGGACTCGGAAAGCTGCCGCTGGACGGAGGCGCTCCACTGGACGTTGAACGCATTTACGCGATCAGGCGCCACATAGACTACGTTCACCGGAGGAATCGCGCCCGCGCCCGCTGCAGGAAACGGGTTGGCGAACGTGATGTAGTTCTGCGGATTCCAAAAGTAGTTATTGGATGCACGGCGCTCGGGATCGGAGAAAACCGTGAGATTATTCATCTGGTTGGCGTTGTTGAACACGCCGCCGCCCGCGCGAACCACCCATTTTTCCGCTGGACGATAGGCAATGCCGATTCGAGGCCAGAATCGGTTCTTCTCCGCGCGGTACAGCGGGATGGGATCGCGGCCCTCGACGGGCGCGGGAGTCTCGGGATAAAGATAGCCGCCTGGACGATCAAGCCGTACGGCGCGCTGGATCCCATTTTTTTCAACGGTAGGTCCGACGTAGTCGTAGCGGATGCCGAGGTTCAGTGTGAGCTTCCGCGAAGCCTTCCATTCATCCTGGAAATACCACGCGTACGTGCGCTGCCGGAACTGCACAGGCAGGATGCCCTCTGGTGATTGCGATTGAGCTGCGTAGCCGATGAGGAAATCGGCAATAGGGTTGCCGGTCAGCTCCCCGTTGAACGTGAATTGGCCGCGCGGAACGTTGGCGCCGGCCCGATCCATACGCAACCGGCGGAAATCAATCCCCGCTTTAAGGGTGTGGACACCCTTGCTCCACGTCAAGCTATCAACGATCTGCCACGTTTCACTGACATTGAAGTCCGGCAACAGGTCGCCGTCCCCGATTGTAAGATAGCCGGTGATTGCCATCGGAACATATCCGGTCTCCAGGGAGTTGAGGGGACGCTGATTGGGAGGGAGCCCAGCGAGAATTCCCGTCAAGCCCACCGACTGCGGATCGAAGTCCGTGTTCGTGCGCGGGTTGCTGCGCAAAATCCAGTTCCGGTTGAATCCCAACTTGGCTTCGTTAATCACGGTGGGACTGAAAATGTGAGTCTCGCTGATAACGGCGTTCCGGGCCGTTATCCGGCTGTTGATCGTGGAGAAGTAGTTGATGGGGATTGTCGGAAAGTCGAAATTAAACATGGCGAAGCGCGCGAAGAGCTTGTCTTTCTCACCCAAATTGTGGTCGCCGCGCGTAAAGAGCTGATTGATATTGTTAATCTGCTGATCGACTCCCGCCAGATTTGCCGAAACGCCAGGGAGGTTCGGCCGCGGATGGATTTCGAGATACCGCTGTGAGATCGCGCTGATGCGATTCGCGGGGATGCGGTTTCCCGCGAAGGTACCGCCTTGTGGATCCCTCAAGGGTACGGAAAGGACGGAGAAGTCGCCGGTTCTGAACGCATCCGGAATGACAGAAGCAATCGAGGCCGCCTCGTTTTTCTCACGCTGGCCTTCATAGTTCACCATCCAGAAGGTACGGTCCTTACCGTCGTAGACCTTCGGAATGAAGACGGGACCGCTGAGCACGAAACCGAACTGATTCCGTTGCAACACGTCCTTGCCAAGGGGCCTAGGGCGGAAGTAGTTCCGGGCATCGAAATCGTCGTTCCGGAGAAACTCGAAAAGCGCCCCGTGCAATTGGTTCCCCCCAGGGCGAGTCTGAATCTCAACCTGGGCACCGGCATTGTGGCCATACTCCGCAGAGTAGGTGCCAGCGTGAACTTTGAACTCCTGGATGGCCTCGATTGACGCACGGAAGAAGGTTGCGTTGTTGATATTCCATGCCGTGCTCACTCCGTCATAGAGGACCTGACCCTGGTTTTCGCGCATGCCGTTGGCGCTGATTGCGATGGCGGTGTCGCGGCGGCCGTACTGATTCGTGTTCGAAGAGATACCCTTGATGACGCCGGGCATCAGGCCCGCAAGATTGGCGAAATTTCGCCCGTTGAGCGGAAGATCGACGACGCGCTTTTGCTCGACGACGTTCCCAATGGTTGCATCGTCGGTATCCAGGATCACCCCCCGGGCGCTGACCTCGATAGTTTCACTTACCGCGCCAACGCTCAGCTTGATGTCGACGCGCGCCTTCTGGTTCAGTTGCAGGATAAGACCGCTCCGCACCTCGGACTTGAAGCCAGTTTTTTCGGCGCGAACCGTGTATTCACCCGGTGCAATACTCGTGAAAATGTAGTTCCCGGACTCGCCGGTGGTCACCTGCCGCTGCTGACCGGTTGCGACCTGTATGATCGTCACCGTGACACCGGGCACAAGGCCGCCGGAAGTATCCTCGACCACACCGAGAATCTGTGTCGATTCGCCGCCTTGCGCGTAGGCGCTCGTTGCGAGCGGAAGTGCAAGTAAGGAAAGCAAGCAAACCCTAGACATGAGTACCTCCTTGAAGGCGATCTCTACAACAGGGAGCGTGCAGCTAACTATATGAGATATGCGTATCAGCGGCAAGCGGAGTCACCGCAGATGGGCAACATCTACGTCTCCGGACGTTTATTGGGCTTCTTAAAAGAGAATCTTGAGCCCGAGTTGAATCTGCCTCGGATTGTTTTCCTGGCTGGTGACGGCGCCAAACAAGGGCGAGCCAACTTGCGTGTTGGGCTGCGCAATCAGCGGCGTATTAGTCAAGTTGAATGCTTCGGCCCGGAACTGGACGCCAACGCGCTCAGTGGGACGAAAGCTCTTAAAGATGGAGAAGTCGAGATTTCGAGCGTTATCCGAGCGGACGGTGGCAAGCGTTCGGCCGAGGTTCCCAAATGTGAACGAAGCGGGTGCGACGATTTGGCGCGTATCAAACCAGCGATCGATCGTTTGTCCTTCGCTCAGGGCCGCAGACGTGCCAGTCGAGTTCGGCCGCTGAGTACCGCCAAAGCAGAAGCAGGTGTTGCTGGATAGCGAGAAGTTGCGCAACGGAAGACCCTTTGAGATGGTGAGAATTCCGTTCACCTGCCAATTGCCGAGCACCGCATCGACAACACGAATGACACCCGCGCCAAACTGCTTGCCGCGCCCAAATGGAAGTTCGTACGTGATGTTCGTGACGAACCGGTGTGGCTGA
>DASRHX010000111.1:0-6500 GCA_035650295.1 Bryobacteraceae bacterium
GACTACACGCCCTACCCGAATGCCGAGCTCTACCGCGACCTGAAGATGGCGACCACCGTGCCGATTCACACCGGAGAGCAGATCTACCTGCGGCAGAACTTCAAGGACCTGATCGAAAAGCAAGCCGTCGATGTTCTCGGCCCCGACCCGGAAGACGTGGGAGGGATCGCCGAGTTCAAGTGGATTGCCGAGTACGCCGATCTGCATGGCATTTCGGTTGCCCCGCACGGAATTTTCGACGGCTTGTTCGGAGTGGCGGCCCAGGTTCACATGGGCGCCGCGATGCCGCAAAACTACATCGCGTTCGAGTACGCATATGGTCAACCCGAGTGGTGGTACGACATCGTCGAAGGGCTGCCCGATCCGATCGTCAATAAAGGCTTCGTCCATGTTTGGGACCGCCCGGGCCTCGGCATCACGTTCAAGGTAGCCGCCGCCAAGGCGCGGTTGGCCGAAGGGGATCGCGGGTTCTTCGATTGAAGAGCCGGGGGTTTGCGCCGCCTAGGGCAGAATCGCGATAATCCGCACCGGAGCGCCCGTTCCGCCGGCGATCTTCATTGGCAGGGCGATCAGCGTCGCTCCGGCCGCCGGCAGTTTCTCCAGGTCCGCGACGTTCTCCAGACCATAGATACCCGCTGCGTAGAGCGCGCGGTGCACCTGAAAGTCCTTCGATTGCCCGTAGTCGATGCTCGCCGTATCGATGCCCACGCCGCGGATGCGCCGGTCCAACAGGAGCCGCGCCGAATCCGGCGCGATACCCGGAAAATGCAGTCCGGCCACATCCCCCGGCTTATCCGTTCCCATGTAGCGCTTCTTGTCCTTCCAGCGCGTGCTCCAGCCGGTGCGGAACAGAACGATGGAACCGGCCGGGACCTTTCCGTGGGCTTTCTCCCAAGTGGCAATATCCTGGGGCGAGGCGAGATAGTCCGCGTTCTTCGCGCACGCTGCCGAGACATCGATCACGACCGCGGGGCCGATTAGCTGTTGCACCGTCAGTTGATCCACGGTCGCCTTCCCTTCGGCGAAATGGATGGGGCTGTCGATGTGCGTCCCGCCATGCTCGGCGGAGGCAAACTTAGCCGAGGCGTAGAAATACCCTCCCGCGGTCTTGCCCCACACTTCTTTCTCCCACTGAAATCCCTTCTCCGTGGGCCAGTAGATTGTCTGGGCGTCAAAACTGTGGGTGAGATCCACCACTTTCGCTGGATCAATAGCGTTTGCCGCGGATAGAGAAATCGATGTCAACAACGCAATTACTGAAGGTTTCACGACCACGCAGAATATCATGCCGGCCTCGCGAAACCCTCCAAATCCTGTCCCAAACTCTTCCCTCCTGGCCGATAAGGCTATCGGGATGGAAATATTTGTCGGGCGGCAACCGATTCTTGACGACAAGATGGCGACCCGCGCCTACGAGCTCCTGTTCCGCGACTCCCATTCGGTCTCGGCGCCCGCGCACTTGGACGGAGCAACGCCCCGACTCATCTCTCAAGCCTTCATCTCGATGGGGATGGAGAGCGTTCTCGGCCACCTGCCAGGCTTCCTCAACATCGATCACGAGACATTGCTGAACGGAACGTGTGACTTGCTGCCGCCGCACCAGATTGTGCTGGAACTTCTGGAGACGATCGAACCCGATGACGAGGTGGCGCGAGCCTGCGAGAAATTGAGGGACGCCGGGTTCCTTTTGGCGCTCGACGATTTCGTCCCATCGCCTGAATGGAAGCGCCTGCTCCCCTATGCCAGCATCGTCAAGATCGATGTCCACGCGACGTCTCCGAGCGAGGTGCGGCGGATACGCGCCGAGTGCGCACAACCGCACCTTCTATTTCTTGCGGAAAAAGTCGAAACTCGCGAACAGTTCGCTGCCGCCCAAAAGCTCGGATTCTCCCTCTTCCAGGGCTACTTTTTCGCCAAACCGCTCATTCTGTCCAAGCGAGAGATGCCGGGGCACAAACTCCACGGACTGCGGATTCTCGCCGAGGCACGGCGCGAGGAGATGCGCTTCGACAAACTGGCGCAAATGATCAAGACGGAAATCTCGCTCACGCACCGTCTGCTGAAGTTCATCAACTCGCCCATGTTCTACTGGCTGACGCCCGTGACCAGCATCGAGCGCGTGCTCTCGAATCTGGGCGAAGAGGGCACGCGGCGCTGGCTCTCCATCGCCCTGCTGACGCCGCTGTCCGAGGGCCACTCGGACCACCTCTGGATGATGTCGCTCTCCAGGGCGCGACTCTGCGAGAGCGTGGCCCGCGAGAGCTCGCATGCGGACCGGCAAGGCGACATGTTCCTGATGGGCCTCTTCTCCCTGCTCGATACGATGCTTGGCATGCCGATCGAAGACGCGACTGAAAACCTTGGCTTGGCGGACGACGTACGCCACTTTCTATGCGGAAAATCGCTGCGCTCGAGCCTCCCCGCGCGCATCTGGACCGTTGTCGAAGCGTGCGAATCGGTCGATCCGGTAAAGCTCGAAGCCGCCGCCAAGGCCTTGCGCATGCGCCCGAAAGAGCTGGCCGCGCTGTGGGCCGAGGCGCTTTCGTTCTCGAGCGAAACGGCGCGGGAAATGCGCCACGAAAACCTGGCCTGCGACTCGCGCGACCTCAACCCTCTCGCAAAGATTCTCGGACGAGACGCCCGAACGCCGTCGCTGCCGGCGGTTCCTGTAGAAGTGGCTCGTCGCTGAGGCTCCAGGCGCACCACCCCATCGACCACTCCTCCAGCGCGCTGAGCAATCGGCGGCCCCAGGCGCAGTCGTACTTGCCGCCACCCCACTCTCCGGCAAACACCGCCTCGTGCTTGGCCCGGTATCCGAATGCAGCCTCCCAATCCGAACCCTTTTTGCGGTACACGTGTGTCGAATACACGACAGCAGGGCCGCTCACGCTTACTCCGCGCAGGTCATACGCCCAGTTGGTGCCGGCTATGAACACAATGGCCTCGGGCGCGCCTTCCCAAACGGCGTCGGCCAATCGCTGCGCATGCTCGCTCCAGATAGCCGCTGTGCAATCGTGCGGCTCTGTGTAGAGATCGAACAGCACAGCCGGCTCGTCTCGATAACGCTCGGCCAACATGCGCCACAACACCAAGCTTTCCGCATCGGGCAGTGGGGCGATGAATTGACGGTTTGGCCCGTATGGCGTGTCAGCTTGCAGCCATTGCAAGTCGAGTAGCGTGTACATGTCGTGCCGCGCGCCCCATGCAATCACGGAATCAAGAGCACGCAAGTAGTCTTCGCCAGTGAAGAGGCCGCGTCCTCGCATAGCCCAGTCCTGATTGAACGGAATGCGCACAATGTCGCACGACCATTCGCGCCCGATGCGGGCGAACTCGCGCGGCGACAGTGCCGCCGCAAGCAGAAAGCCGTCCTCGCCTGGCTCGCTGTACTCGAGTCCAGAACGATTCAGGCCACGCAGCAAAAGCGGCTGTCCCGAAGAGGCTATGCAAATGTAGCGATCGCGAACGGTGAGCCTTGGCAGCGAACCGGAGAGCCGCGGCATGGTTCACCGTCCAGCGGCGCGCATACTATTTTTTCTTCCCTTGGTTGGCGACGGCTTCCATGGCCGCCTTCACTTTTTCGGGATCGCCGAGATAGTAGCTCTTCAAGGGTTTCAAATCGGCGTCGAGTTCGTACACCAGCGGCATGCCGGTGGGAATGTTGAGTTCGACGATCGCGTCCTCGGAGACATTGTCGAGATACATAACCAACGCGCGCAAGCTGTTTCCGTGGGCGGCAATCAAGACGCGTTTGCCCGCTTTCACCTGCGGCGCGATAGAGGAGTGCCAATAGGGGAGAAATCGAGCCACCGTGTCTTTCAGGCATTCGGTGAGCGGCAATTCGGCCTTGCTCAATCCGGCATAGCGGCGGTCGTGGCCAGGGTATCGCTCGTCGTCCGGGGTCAGCTCCGGCGGAGGAATGTCGTAGCTGCGGCGCCAGATTTTCACTTGCGCTTCGCCGAACTTTTCCGCTGTCTCGGCCTTGTTCAAGCCCTGCAGGCCGCCATAGTGGCGTTCGTTCAATTGCCAGGCGCGGTATACGGGAACCCACAGCAGATCCATCTCGTCGGTCACAAGATAGAGCGTGCGAATGGCGCGCTTCAAAACGCTCGTATAGGCGACATCGAACGTGAATCCTTCGCGCTTTAGCACCTGCCCGCCTTCCCGCGCTTCCTCAATTCCCTTCTCCGACAGATCCACGTCCGTCCAACCAGTGAAGCGGTTTTCCTTGTTCCAGACCGATTCGCCGTGGCGAACCAAAACAAGTTTGTACATTACTGTTTGAACGCCTTTCTGCCGGCATAGCGGGCGGCCGATCCAAGTTCTTCTTCGATACGCAGCAACTGGTTGTACTTGGCCATGCGGTCGGTGCGGCTGGCCGAGCCGGTCTTGATCTGTCCGCAGTTGGTGGCGACGGCGAGATCGGCGATGAAGGCGTCTTCGGTTTCGCCCGAGCGGTGCGAGCTGATGCTTGTGTAGCCGGCACGCGAGGCCATTTCAATGGCTTCGAGCGTCTCTGTGAGAGTGCCGATCTGGTTCACCTTGATCAGAATCGAATTGGCGATGCCCTGCTCTATGCCCTTCGCCAGAATCGACGTATTGGTCACGAACAGATCGTCGCCCACGAGTTGGATCCTGTCACCGAGCTGCTCAGTCAGGAGCTTCCAGCCGGCCCAATCGTTCTCGCCCATGCCATCTTCAATGGAAACGATGGGATACTTGCTTACCCACCCGCCCCAGAAGTCGGCCATCGCCGCCGAGGTGCGCTGCGACTTGTCGCTCTTCTTAAAAACGTACTTCTTGGACTTCGAGTCGAAGAACTCGCTGGCCGCGCAATCGAGCGCGAGCGAAATCTGCTTGCCCGGCTTGTAGCCGGCGGCGCTGATGGCTTCGAGAATCGTTTCGAGCGCCTCTTCGTTCGACTTGAGATTCGGCGCGAACCCGCCTTCGTCGCCCACCGCGGTCGAGTAGCCGCGCTTCTTCAGCACTCCCTTCAGCGCATGGAAGACTTCCGCGCCCATGCGGATGGCCTCTTTGAACGAAGGAGCCGCGTGCGGAACGATCATGAACTCCTGGATATCCACGCTGTTGTCGGCGTGCGCGCCGCCGTTGATGATGTTCATCAGAGGCGTGGGCAAAGTGTTCGCGTTCACGCCGCCGAGATAGCGGTAGAGCGGCATGCCTGTGCAATCGGCCGCCGCGCGGGCGACGGCGAGCGACACCGCGAGAACGGCGTTCGCCCCGAGCCGCGACTTCGTTGCGGTTCCGTCGAGCGCGATCATCGCGCGGTCGACTGCCACCTGATTGGTGCCGTCAAGTCCAGTGAGCCCCTTGGCGAGGATCGTGTTGGCGTTCTTCACTGCCTTCTCCACGCCCTTGCCCAGGTAACGTCTGGGGTTTCCGTCGCGCAGCTCAATGGCTTCGCGTTCTCCGGTCGATGCGCCGCTCGGTACGGCAGCGCGTCCGAAGCTTCCATCAGCGAGCAACACGTCGGCTTCCACGGTCGGATTGCCGCGCGAGTCGAGAATCTCACGTGCAGTGATCTTGATAATTTCCATGATTGAGTTGTCCTGAGAATTTCCGGACGAAGTGGTCCGGGAACCATCCATTTTCGCACGCCATCGCAGCGACCGTGTTACACCAGAGGCATGCAGGAACTGCGAATCGCCACGGCGCAATTCGAATCGCGCGACGGAGACAAGCAATACAACCTAGGCCGTATCGAGGCGCTGGCGCGGCAGGCGGCCGCACAAGGCGCAAAGCTCGTGCTGTTTCACGAGCTCTGCATCACCGGCTATACGTGGCTGGAACGTTTGAGCCGCGATCAGATCGTCCAACTAGCTGAGCCTTGGCCCGACGGGGAATCGATTCAACGCCTCGCGGCGATCGCGCGCGATACGGAATGCTGGATCTCGGCGGGCTTCGTCGAGATCCTCGATGGCCGCCTGCACAATGCACAGGCGGTCGTTTCCCCCGAAGGGCCGGTCGTGCGCCATCACAAGCTGCACGAATTTGTCAGCGAGCATCTCGATTGCGGCGATCACTACACATTGTTCGATGCGCTTGGCTGGCGTTTCGGCGTGCTCACATGCTATGACAACAATCTTCCCGAGAACGCGCGCATGACGGCAATGCTGGGAGCCGACGTGATTCTGATGCCGCATGTCACAGGCTGCCTTCCCTCGCCTGCACCGGGACGCGGCACGGTCGACCGGTCAGTCTGGGAGAACCGCCGCCACGATCCTGTGCGATGCCGCATGGAGTTTGATGGGCCGAAGGCCCGCGGTTGGATCATGAAGTGGTTGCCCGCTCGCGCGTGGGAGAACGGTGTATATGCCGTCTACTCCAACGTGCTCGGCGATGATGGCGGAACGATCAAGCCGGGCGGTTCGATGATCGTCGATCCATACGGCGAGGTGGTGGCGGAATGCCGGACGATGGAGGACGAGGTGGTGGTCGCGCCGATGCTAAAAGTTGCCCGCGAACTGGCCTCGGGTGCG
>DASRHX010000112.1:0-9345 GCA_035650295.1 Bryobacteraceae bacterium
CTCAGGTGAAGAGGCGTGCCGAAGCTGTGGTGCGCCGCCTGCGGGCCGTAAGTGGAGATGTTTTGCTCTTTTCGAGCGGCCACATTCTTCGCGTCCTGGCGGCGGCATGGATCGGACACGAGCCGGAAACCGCAAGGACCCTTCTTCTGAGCACGGCGAGTTTAAGCGCGCTGGGATACGAACACGACCTCTCTCGGCCCGTAATCCGGCTTTGGAATGAGACAACGCATGTGGGCGCCTCACGGAATGGAGCGGCACGATGAAGACCAAAACGGGCATCACGAGCAATACTTCCTTTACGGACCAGCCGTTGACGGTGCGGCCGGCGTGGATTGCTCTGCAGGCCCACCTCGAGAAGACGCGCGAACTGAAACTGCGGGAGCTTTTCGCCGCCGACTCCGAACGCGGCATCAGGATGACGGCCGAAGCAGCCGGCCTTTTTCTCGATTACTCGAAGAATCGCATCACGAGCGAGACAGTCGCTCTTCTGTTACAACTCGCGGAAGAATCCGGATTACGGCCGCGAATGGAAGCAATGTTCAGCGGCGGGAAACTGAACACAACTGAAAATCGCGCCGTGCTCCACATTGCGCTGCGTGCGCCGGCGGGAGCTTCGATCCTGGTGGATGGTCACAACGTCGTGCCGGACGTGCATGAAGTTCTTAACCGAATGGCCGCGTTCTGCGATCGCGTGCGGAACGGTTCGTGGAAAGGCCACACCGGTAAGCGGATTCGCAACGTTGTCAACATTGGAATTGGAGGTTCCGATCTCGGGCCGGTTATGGCGTATAAGGCGCTACGCAATTATAGCGAGCGAGCGATGGTTTTTCGCTTCGTTTCCAATGTCGATGGCGACGATTTCGCGGAAGCGGTGCGGGATCTCGATCCCGCGGAAACACTCCTGATCGTCTCCTCGAAAACGTTCACGACGCTTGAGACCATGACCAACGCGCATACCGCGCGTCAATGGCTGATTGACGGACTGGGCGGAGAGGAAGCGGTCGTTGCGCGTCACTTTGTGGCAGTTTCGACCAACGCCGCGGAAGTGACGAAGTTCGGAATCGACACTGCCAATATGTTTGGCTTTTGGGATTGGGTGGGCGGACGCTACTCGATGGATTCCGCGATCGGTCTCTCCACGATGCTCGCCATTGGTCCCCAACATTTCCGGGCACTGCTGGACGGCTTTCACCAAATGGACGAGCACTTCCGCACCGCACCTTTCGAACGCAATCTGCCCGTACTCATGGGCCTGCTCGCAGTGTGGAACACCAACTTCCTCGGGGCCGAAACAGTCGCCGTATTGCCCTACGAGCAATATCTGAAACGATTTCCGGCGTACCTCCAGCAGTTGACCATGGAAAGCAACGGCAAGCACGTGACGCTTGGCGGAACGGAAGTCAACTATCAGACAAGCCCCGTCTATTGGGGCGAGCCAGGAACCAACGGCCAGCATTCTTTTTATCAGCTCATCCATCAGGGCTCGCGCCTCACCCCCTGCGACTTCATCGCGTTTGGCAAGCCCCTTCATGCGCTTGGCCAACACCACGACATCCTTCTGGCGAACGTCTTCGCACAGGCCGAAGCGCTCGCGTTCGGTAAGACGCGCAGCGAAGTTGCCGCTGAAGGCACGCCCGAGTGGCTCGTGCCACACCGCGTTTTTGAGGGTAACCGCCCGTCGAATACGATACTCGCCGAGCAACTCACTCCAGTGACGCTGGGCTCGCTGGTCGCGCTCTACGAGCACTCAGTCTTCACACAGGGCGCCATCTGGGACATAAATCCATTCGATCAATGGGGCGTGGAACTGGGAAAAGTGCTGGCGGCACGCATGATTCCTGAACTGACGAGCCCGGACGAGCCGGATCTCCATCACGACAGTTCAACGAATAATTTGATCCGGCGCTACCGCAAGTACAAGGGCAACTCCAGCACTCGGCATGATGCCGGCGACCATCCTGCGAATTGAACCGCTACGGGTTTGTCTAGGATTCACAACCGCCTGCGCGTTTTCATCTCCGAGGAAATCTCCGCCAACTGCTCACGGGAAAGCAGGGCGCGGCTGAAGTCGATCAGCTTCGAATCTTCTTGCTGAATGTGCCGCCGGTACAACGCACAGAACTGCGTGGCAATGCCGGCAAATTCCGCTGCCAGTTGACGATCGTGCTCGGGCGTCGCCTCGATTCGTCCGACTGAGGCCTGCAGTCTGGCATACAGCTTATGCGCTTCCTGATGCTCGGCCTCGAGCGACGCTACGAATGCCACTTGATCGGACTGGAGTTTCGTCAGCAATCGCGGGAACAGGCTGAGCTCTTCATCCTCAGTGTGTAAAACGCCGCTCCCATCGAGGAAAGCGAACACGTTTCGAATTGCCTGCAGAGCTTCTTCACGCCGTTCCCAGAGGACCGGGATTACGCGTTCCAGCGTGTCCAGACGCTGCTCGATACGGCGATGGCAGGCAGAGAGATGATCGAGCGGCTCATCGAGCGTAGCCCCTGGCGACTTCCGCCCGCCGGAGCGAATGGAGATCATGACTCGATTTTAGCGTGCAATCGAATCCAGTTCCGCGCCCATTCCGAAAGTTCGTTGGAGTGTCGAAAGGTGTCAAGTGTACACAGTGCGGAAGCGATCCGTTCTTCGCCGATTCGTTCGTTCTTCTCGTTCAGCAACGCGGCCGCGTAAGGAGGCTGCCACTCGGGATGGGCTTGCACGCCGAGCATCGCGCGGCAGCGGTAGATTGCGACTGGACAATGATCGCTGAATGCAAGCACCGTGGCCTCCGGTGGCAGCTGGTCGACCTGGTCCTGGCAACTCATGAGCAGGGAAACGGAGTCGAGCGGAGGCTCCATCCATGGCTCCTGCGCACGCACGCGGAACTGGTGCACGCCAATCCCCCAGCCGCGCGGGCTCCTTGTGACCCGGCCGCCCAAAGCGTGCGCCATCATCTGATGCCCAAAGCAGACGCCAACAAACGGTACGCCCGCTACATCGATATCACGGACGAGTTGCGTGAACTGGTGAATCCAGGGCACGTCATCGTAGACCGAATAATGCGAACCGGTGGACACCCAGGCATCGCACTCGGTTGGATTGGGGAATACGCCCGCGGTGAGGTCGTAGACGCGCCAATCGCCGGGCAGCCAACGCGCGAACATGTCGTTGTAGTCGCCCGCCAGATGCCGGTTGTGGTCGTCGACGTGATCGCACTGCAACAGGCCGAATGTCATGACGTAATGGTATATTCCGCGGTCCCGGCAACGATAACCGCCGGTGTGGTTCCGTACTCAATCGCATCAGTGATCGGCGATGGACAAGACCAGGCAAACCTACATCAATGCGACGAAGGCTTTGATTCGAGATGGTCAATGGCAGATAGACGAGCGCGAAGCCTCTATTCAGTGACGTTTGCGGCTGACGGCCACAGGCCGCGGCTGCGATCTCGCCGCTGAGCGCATCTGCTCAATCCGTGCCCGAATCGCCGGCGCGAAGGACTTGAGTTCAGCGGCGGTCGCGCCGCTGGCTCGCAATCCCGCTCGAATTTGTGTATCGGTTATTCTGCCGACGTAACGCATCAGCCATCTCAAGTCGGCAACGCTAATGTCATCGACTGCATCCGAAGTGCGCTGTCCGTGATAGCCCCACTTCACCACGCCACCCTCCACCTTCTGGATGAAGTGGGGGGTCTGCGATGCGTAACCCTCGCTATCCCATTTCGCGCGTCCCATGACCGTTCCCCATTTGCCCATGGAGCCGCCCCAATCGGTCACCAGATACCGAAATCGTTTGTGGCCCTGGACTGAATCCTGCAAGATTCCCGTATTCGATCCGCGGTCCACATCGCGGGCATCCTTGTTGTCCCAGTTGGAGGTCAGCATCATGACGATCTTCAACCCGTTGAGCTCACGCGTCCCAACAAATGGATTGAAGGTCCACGTCCAATCCTCATCCTGAAGAAACTTGATGCGCGGGTCCCGTAGTTGAAATCGGGCGGCACTGAAGTTTCCATCCGGGCCAATGTGATTTTTGGCGCGTTTCAAACCCGATGCACCTTTGATACGTCCACGCGGGACGAAATGAATGGGCTGAACGAAGTAACCGGCGGCCCATGCGATCCGCGACGCGAAAGTTTCCGAGTGAACCTCGTCTCCCCATTTGACGGACCAGACAGCCCCGCGTGAATCTCTCACTTTGACCTTAGGATTGGTTCCCTCGTCATCTTCGTCAATGAAGTGAAACGGCGGCTGGGGAGCGCGCTCACGGCCTCCGGGCCCACCCACGAAATCGAGTCTTTCGACTGGTCCTGGATCCCTCCAAATCATCTGATTTGGAGGACGTACGGTTGCACGCGGTAAATATTGCTCTGCAAAGGAGAAACCAACGGCCGACAACAGGAATGCGATCAATACGCGGGTGCTATTGTTCATCATTTCCTCCCTGCCTCAGCAACTGCAAGCCAATGGCCAATTGTTACAAGTAGGGCGGGCTACTGCAGCCATTCCGCGCCGCTCGTCTCACGATACGAGACACCATGCAAATTCGTCATGCCCTTTGCCCGGGAGATCTCTTTGACTATGATGGGTTCCGGAATGTCAGTTGCCAAGGGGTCAGAGTCGACAGATCTGGTGCAATCTGTTCAGCGGGCGTGCCAGTTGCTTCAGGCATTTCGCCATGAAGGCGAGGTGTTGCGGCTTCGAGAGCTGGCGTCGCGCACTTCCCTGCATAAGGCGACGGCCTCTCGTTTAGTACGAACGCTCGAACACGAAGGTCTGATCGAACGCGTGGGGGAAGATCGAATTCGCAGCCGGGTCAAAGTCCCGCCGAGGCGGCGGTTCCGCATTGGCTTCGCGACTCGCGGCGTGGACACGTCCTTTTCGCAGGCGGTGACCGCGAGCGTGCAGCGCGCTGCGGCCGAGGCCGGCACGGAGTTGGTGACCGTGAGCAGCCACCGCAGTCCACGCGCGGCCGTGCGCAATGCTGAGACACTGGTGCGCGAAGGTGTCGATCTCGTGATTGAATTTCAGTGTCACGAACGCGTCGCGCCCGTGATTTCATCGAGGTTTTTCGAAAGGGGCATTCCCGTGATTGCCATTGAGGTACCCCATCCCGGCGCGACATTCTTCGGGGCCGACAATTACAAGGCCGGGACTATTGGAGGACAAGCGATCGCACGCTGGATCAAAAGGCACTGGAGCGGACAGGTATCGGCTGTTTATTTGATAGAAGAGGACGCTGCCGGTCCGCTGGCCAAGCTCCGCGTCAGTGGCATGCTGGCCGGGCTTCGCGACATTCTGCCGGAGACCGCAAACGCGACAACGGTCGAGATGGATGGCAAGGGAGCATTCGAAAAGACTCTCGAGGCAGTGCGGCTCCGTCTTCGGAAATCGCATCCCGTACGGACCGCCGTGTTGGCAGGGAATGACCCCATGGCACTCGGCGCCATTCGCGCGTTCGAAGAGTGCGGCCGGGCCGGGTCATGCGTCGTGATGGGGCAAAACGCGACTCTGGAGGCGCGCATGGAAATGCGAAGGCCCGGCAGCCCCCTGGTTGGGTCGGTTGCCTACTTTCCGGAGCGCTACGGCGATGAAGTGCTCCGCCTCGCAGGCAGTATATTGGCGCGGCAACCGGTCCCTCCCGCTGTATTCACCAAGCACGAATTGATCACAAGAGAGAACGTCGACCTCATTTATGCGTTGGACCATGTGCTTCCGGAATCGCTCGCATCACCCCTTATGCTCTGACTCGTATCGTGAGACAGGCCGCCACGTGTAACTTTTCGGTTGCACTAGCCGCGAGTTCGGCGCAAGGTCATTCGTAAGACCACGCTTTTAGGGAGTGCCACGATGCATTCGATTCGCCATCTCGGCCAATGTGCCTTTCTCGCCGTGCTTGCCACGCTTTCCTTGCGGGCGCAAGTCTCTTCCGGCAGCATTGCCGGTCAGGTAACTGATCAATCACGGGCCATGGTGGCGGGAGCATCCGTCACGCTGACGAATGAGGGTACCGGAGCGAGCAGAACTACCAAAACGCACGACGACGGTAATTATGTCTTCCCACTGGTCGCCCCGGGCATGTACCGCGTCCAAGCCATCGGTGTCGGGTTCAAGACCTATGAGGCGTCAGGACTCGAGGTGCAAATCTCTCAGGCGGTGACGCACAATATCCAGCTCGAAATCGGAGACACCGCTACCAAGATGGAAGTGGTTGCGACGACGCCTGTTCTCGAGCAGCGTAGCGCGGAAATTGGCCAGGTGATCGGCCAGCGAGAAGTGGTTGAGCTACCACTGAACGGCCGCAACTTTCTTGACCTGGCCAAGCTCGTGCCCGGTGTGGCGGAGCTCGGAACAACCTCGCAGAGCAACGGCCTGGCGATCAACGGGCAGCGGGCAAACCAGATCAGCTTCTATTTCGACGGCGTCGACACGCGCATGGAGGCAAGCGGAAAGCCCGCATTCAGCCCTTCGATCGAAGCGATCCAGGAATTCAGAATTCAGCAGAACGATTTCGCCGCGGAGTTCGGCCGCAGTCCGTCGGCGATCAATCTGACCCTGAAGCCTGGGACAAACGCCTTTCACGGTAGCATCTTCGAATTTCTTCGGAATGACCAACTGGACGCGCGGAGCTTCTTCGCGCTTCGCGTAGACCCTCTGCGAAGGAACCAATTCGGCGGCGTCGTCAGCGGTCCAATCCTGCGCAATCGTACATTCTTCATGGCCAACTACGAGGGTTTGCGAACGCGGCGCGCCTCAACGCTCTACCAGAGCTTGCCAACGCAACCGCAACGCGATGGAAATTTTGCCGGCGGTCCGCAGGTTTTCGATCCGCTTACTTACAACGCAACTACCAATACCCGCCAAGCGTTCGCAGGAAACATCATTCCCAAGGGCAGATTCGGACTAATTGGCAACTCCAGCCTCAAGTACTATCCGATCCCAAACACGCCCGGGTCGGCTTCTTTCAATCACGTGACCAGCGCTTCGTCGCTCAACGATCAGGATCAATACCACACGCGTATCGACCACCAAATTGGCGACCGCGACCTATTATTCGGGCGCTACTCCTATAGCAAGAGCAATGCGGAAACCCCCAGTGGATTGCCTTTGACCGGCTCGCTATCGAAAGGCAGCGCACACAGCGTCACGATACAGGAATCGCACACCTTCGCACCCACTAAGGTGAACCAGTTACGGATCGCTTGGACGTACTACCGGATCGACGGCACGTTTCCTCTAGCCGACCGTAATCTGACGCAAGAGGAGTTCGGTCTCCTAAATCTCTCACCGTCGTCGACCGCGTACGGCCTGCCGCAATTGGTGGTGCCTGGTTTGAGCACCATTGGCGCAAACCCCTTCAATCCGAACGGCCCTAAAGATAACGTCTACACGCTGGCGGACGACTTCAGTTGGATCGCAGGGAAACACACGATGAAGTTCGGCTTCGACGGGCGCTACTACCGCCCCGCAGGCCAGGTGCAGCAGACGCCAAACAGCATCCTGACATTCGAAAACCGATTTACCAACCAGCCCGGAGTTGCGGGAACGGGCAGCGCCGTCGCCGATCTGATGCTCGGCTTTCCATACAGCGGCCGTGCGACGCAATTCGCGGAGAGCAATGGCTGGGTCACGCTGAAGTACTACTACTATGGCTTCTACTTCCAGGACGAAATCCGATTGACTTCCAAACTCACGGCCAATCTCGGCCTCCGCTACGAATATCAGACGCCATATTACGAACGTTTCGGCGATCTGGCGAGTTTCGACTACATCAACGGACGCTTCCTGAAATTGGACGAAGATATCAGCCGCCTTCACGATCCGGATCGGAACAACTTCGCGCCACGAATCGGGCTGGCATACTCACTCACGCCAAAGACCGTCATTCGCACTGGCTTGGGCGTGTTCTACGGCCAGCCACGCGGCTCGGAGTTCTCTTCGTTCCAGCTCTCGCCACCGTTCGTCGTGGACACGACCATCGTCTCCAACCCAACAGTGCCCGACCTGATCGGCAAGCTGTTTCCACGGACGCAGGTTCGCGACGCAGCAGGCAAGATCCTTCTCTCGGCTAACACCAATGTGTTTGCGTTGGACCCACACTTCCGGACGAACTATACCTTTCAATGGAACTTCGGCATCCAGCGCGAACTAGCCAACAACTGGCTGCTAGAAGTTGGTTACGTCGGAAACGGCGCCCACAAATTGACCGGCCGCGATCTGCCGAATCAAGCCTTTCTTGACGTCGATCCCACCAGGCCTACGCCCGTTCTTAACCGCCGTCCCAATCCCAACATCGGCGACGTGAGCATGGTGAGCGCACTGGACAATTCCAACTATCATGCCCTGGCTGTCAAGGTAAATAGGCGCTACTCAAACGGGCTCTCCATTCTGGGCGCCTACACGTATTCGAAAGTAATGGGCATCGGTGGAGCCCTGTTTGGCGATCAATCGCGGCAGCAGGATGCACGCAATCGACGGGCAGAGTACGCCGCCCTTGAATTTAATCAAACTCAACGATTGACGATTGCGGGAATCTACGAACTGCCGTTTGGAAAGGGCAAGGCGATCGGTTCCAGCCTCACAGGCATTGGCGGCGGCCTCGCCGGAGGCTGGTCTATCCAGGGCGCCTACACGGCACATACAGGATTCCCACTGACACCGACTTCCTCCGTATCCACAAACGTCGGCCGCCAGGACACCAATCGCGCAGACCGCGTGTGCGACGGTAACATCGGTAACTCCACGATCGATCGCTGGTTCGATACCAGTTGCTTTGTCAATCACCCGTTCGGCCGCTTCGGCAATTCCGGCAACGGCGTTATCATCGGGCCTGGTCTGAATAACATCGACTACACGATCATGAAAAATACTGCAATTCCGCTGCCCGGCCGTGAGCCCGGCAACCTGCAGTTTCGCGCGGAGTTCTTCAATGGCTTCAACCACGCGTCGTTCGGCGATCCGGGCCTCGGCGCTGCCACGGCACAATTCGGCGTGATCCGCAGCACCCGCATCAATGGACGGGAGATTCAATTGGCACTGAAGTTTCTCTTTTAGAATTGTGACCGGGAACCACGGTGATTGAACAAAATCTCGCGCGTCCAGAGAGCGCCCGCCTACGAATCACGCGGCGTAAGCCGCTGACCGCGCGCGTGGGCATGTTCGGGGTGGGCCATGCGAGCTACTGGCCGCAGTTTCCGGGGCTGCTGGAGGAGATGAGAAGCAAGCTCTCCCGGTTTGCTGACAAGGTGCGGGGCAGCGGAGTCGATCTGATCGATTTCGGACTTGTAGATGACAGCCGCTCCGCCTACGCGCTGCGCGCCCAACTGAAAGCGGCGTCGCTCGACCTGATTTTCTG
>DASRHX010000113.1:0-3097 GCA_035650295.1 Bryobacteraceae bacterium
GAGCGACTTACGACGCTGCAATTGTGAATTCCAGTTACGTGAGCGGCGAATATTGGCTTGTCGTCCAGGCGCCCGAGATCAGCAACGCCGCCGATGGCGACATTTACGATCTGGAAGTGTGCGTGTGCCGCGCCGGGACTGACTGTGCGCTCCAATTGAACAGTCTGCGCTCGGTCATTTACGGCGACGTGCTGTTCAACCAAATGCTGGTGCTCGACCGGTCCTTCAGCATGCATTACCCGGAACCGGCGGAGGATTCGAAGATCGAGGCAGCCAAGAACGCAGCTCGCATGTATGCCGATGCCGCGGCGGATGCGGATCGCGTCGGTTTGGTCACGTTCACAGGCAACAACGCGGAATGCAACATTGACGCAACGGTGAATCGTCCCTTGCTTCGCATGAACGATGCCGGCACCGACAATCGCACCCCGCTGATCGGCGCGATCAATGGCGTGATCGAGGACGGCTGGACCTCGATCGGCGATGGGCTGAAGCTTGGCCGCGATGCGCTGCTGGGCGCTGTGCCGCCGCTCGGTATGCGCGATGTGAACGGCATCGTGCTCCTGAGCGACGGCCTCGAGAATGAAGGCGACTTCTGGGGCCGTCCGAACCCGCCTTGTGGCGCGCCCGCGGTGCAGGATTCCTTCGATCCAATCTCTGGCCCTGCCCGCAATATCAAGGTGGACAGTATTGCGTTCGGGCCGAACACCGACCAGGAACTGCTGCAACGCATCGCCACCTTTACGCGCGGCACCTATTATGCCGTCAGCATCGATCCACCGCCGGGTGGCGCGGCGGCTGCGCGCGCCGGCGGCATTCGGGCCATCGCTGCGGCGCCGACCGCTCCGCCGACCATGAGCAGCCTGCAAGTGCCCAATCGCCTCGCGCACGTGTATCGCAGCGCGCAAGAGGAATTGCGCGGGCAGGATCGTTTGCATTTCCGCGCTTACGAACTGGAGGCCGGAGTCAACCACTTCACCATCCCGGTGACCGAACACCTGGGTGGCTTTGTGGAGGACGCGATCTTCACGTTCAATTGGCATCGCGAAGCGGTGGTCGTTGGGCTTCGCCTGTTCGATCCGTTTGGCACCGAAATCAACTCTGGAACGCCCGGGTGGACGGTTTATGAAAACGCCACAGACAAAGTATACCAGTATGACGGGCGACTTGATCCCGGCGATTACGCGGTGGTTGCTGACCCCACGGATCGCGTGCAATTGCTCGCGATGCTCTCAGGCCGCTTGGTCCATGGCGTGGACTTCGACGTTTATCTCTCGCACATCCGCCAGGCGACGCCCAATCGCGAGTGCGACTTCCTGGTCGGCGAATACGATTATTTGCGGGGCATGCCTGTCGAGATCGCCGCAAACCTCACGGATGCCAAAGGCGGCATCGAAGGCCTGACCATCGTCGCGCTGATCGAAAACCCGGATGGGTCGGTCAATCGCGTGAGCCTCTACGATGACGGCTTGCACGATAACGGCCTGGAAGGCGACGGCATCTACGGAAACATCTACACGCGCACACCATTTTACAGCCGTGGCGGCGAACCTGATTTCCCGGGCAAGCCGGGCGGCCAATGGGGCAGTTACGCGGTGCACGTTGTTGCTACGGGCGAGAACCATTTCGGCGATGAGTTCGAGCGCTCCGGCACGCGCTTCTTCCAGGTATATGAGTTCGAGGAGAACCCGCAGTTCAAGGAGTGCGATCCCGACCAGGACGACGATGGCCTGCCGGACCGTTGGGAGGCGTTGTATGGCTTGAAGAACACGGATCCCACCGACGCGCTTCAGGATAACGACGGTGACGGCTTGATCAACCTCGAGGAGTTCAAGCATGGCACGCTGCCGTTCAACCCAGACACGGACTCCGGCGGCGAATCAGACGGCTCGGAAGTGGGACAGGGGCGCGACCCGCTCTATGACAAGGACGACCTGCTGCCGGCGATCATCGATTACGGCGTGGTGACGCATCGCTTCCATGTGCCGATCCATGAGCCGCAGGAAAAGACCGCCATCCTCCACTTCCCGGTCAATGCCGCGTATCGGTGGATGGAAATTTGGAGGCTCGACCCGCTCGCGTTTGTGTTCCATCTCGAAACGCGGATCGACCTGAATGCAGACCGCTCCGGCCTGTATTACGACCGGCCGCTCTCGGACTTCCAGCAATACTTCTATTTCCTGGTTGCTGAAGGGCATAGCGGCGCGAGGACGGCGCCCACCGCGGTGTTCTCTTACATACCGAAACCGAATGCTCCGCCGGATGGCGCCATCCTGATCAACAATAACTGGCCGTTCACCGCGTCACTCAACGTCAAGGTGCAAATCACCGCGACGCCCGGCGCCACGGCAGTCATGCTATCGCAGAATCCAACGTTCGCCGGCGCCGCTTACCAGGCGCTCGCACCGGAGATTCCGTTCACCCTCGCGCCGGCGGGCCCCGGACCGTCCACCGCGACGATCTACGCCAAGTTCCGCGACGCCGCGATGTCCGAATCGGTTCGCGTGCATGATTCCATCCTGCTGCACCTCGGCAGCGACACCGACAACGATGGCCTGTACGATCCGTGGGAAATCCGTTACTTCGGTAACCTCGGCAAAGGGCCTGGCGACGACAGCGATGGCGATGGCTATACGAATCGCGACGAATTCTACAACGGCACCGACCCGACCGATCCGAACAGCCCGTTCCGGCCTGGTATCCGGCGCATCTGGCTCGACCGCGGCGATGTCGTGATCGAATACGTCGGCACGTTGAAGAGCGCAGCGCACGTTGACGGTCCGTACGAACTCGTTGAAGGCGCCATGTCGCCGTATCGCGTCACCCCTGCCGACGCGACCCGGTTCTACATCGCGCAATAAGCGATAGATCCGGCACACGGCGGTGGCGGTTTACTCCGCCACCGCCGTGTTGCCTTTTGTGAGGAAGCGTGTGTTCAGATCTCCAAACGCATTGACACCTTCCAATCGAGCCCTACCATCCGTCACCGTTAGTCGTCAATACATGACTCGGCTCAAACTCCTGGAGCTTTATGACCGCGGCCTCAAGAGTTTTGAGGCGCTCTCACCACTGGAGCGCGCCGCCTTCGTTCTGAACG
>DASRHX010000114.1:0-4464 GCA_035650295.1 Bryobacteraceae bacterium
CCCACCCCCCGGCCGCAACGGCTCGCAAAAAAGCCACACGCGCGGTCGCGCGAAGGGTCGATTTCCTTAACCCTTCTCGTCCTCGTCCTGGTCCTTCCAGACGTGCTCCTGCTTCGGCTGCTTCGCCCCGGCTATACCGGGACTGGTCATTTCGTACGGATCGAGAATGGCATCAAGTTGCTCCGCGGTAAGCACCCTATCGCGCAGGATGAGTTCGCGGACCGGTTTCCCGGTATCGATCGCCTCGTGCGCGATGCGCGCCGCCGTCTCGTAGCCTACGTGCGGGTTAATGGCCGTGATCACGCCGACGCTGCCGTCGACGTACGCCCTCATCCGCTCGGCGTTGGCGGTGAGCCCGTCCACCAGGTATTGGCGGAAGACTGAGAAAACGTTAGTCATCATGCTGATCGACTGGAGCAGGTTGAAGACCAGCACAGGCTCCATCACGTTCAGCTCGAATTGGCCTGCCTCTGAGGCGAGGCAGATGGTGTTGTCGTTGCCGATGACTTGGAAAGCCACCTGGTTGACCACCTCCGCCATCACCGGATTCACCTTTCCCGGCATGATGCTCGAGCCCGGCTGGCGCGCCGGCAGGTTCAGCTCGCCGAGCCCACAGCGCGGCCCCGAGGCCATCAGCCTGAGGTCGTTTGCGATCTTGGAGAGATTCATCATGCAGACCTTCAGGGCCGCCGAGATCTCACAATAGCTGTCGGTGTTCTGCGTCGCATCCACCAGGTCCTCAGCGCTCTTCATGGGCAATCCGCTGAACTCCGCGAGGTACTTCACCACGGACGCGATGTAGGCCGGGTCGGCGTTCAAACCGGTGCCGACGGCTGTCGCGCCCATGTTCACTTCGACGAGATGCAGGCCGACGCCCCGGATGCGCTCGATGTCGCGGCCGATTACGCGCCGGTACGCCCCAAACTCCTGACCGAGGCGGATGGGCACCGCGTCCTGCAGGTGCGTGCGTCCCATCTTGATGATCCCGTCAAATTCCTTTTCCTTCACCGCGAAGGCTTCGTGCAGGCGCCGCAACTCCTCCATAAGCTTCTTGCCGAGGTCGAGAGTGGCGATGTGGACGCCCGTCGGAAAGGCGTCGTTTGTGGACTGCGCCATGTTGACGTGGCTGTTTGGGCTAATGATCTCGTACTTGCCCTTCGGGTGTCCCAGTAGCTCGAGGGCACGGTTGGCGATCACCTCGTTGGCGTTCATGTTGATGGACGTGCCGGCGCCGCCCTGGAGCGGATCGACGATAAACTGGTCGTCGAGTTTGCCAGCGATCACGTCGTCGGCAGCGCGGGAGATCGCGTCGGCGATACTGGGTTCGAGGTGGCCTGTGTCGCGGTTGGCGAGCGCTGCCGATTTCTTCACGATGCCCATGGCGTGAATGAGCGCTGGGTGAATCCGGTATCCGGTAATAGGGAAATTCTCGGCGCCGCGGAGGGTCTGGACACCGTAGTAAGCGTCCGCCGGAACTTCGCGGTCGCCGAGAAAGTCGTGTTCTATCCGAACCTGGGTCGATGCCATCGTCTCCTCCTTCTTCGGGGCCCCGAGCGGTCAAAACTTCAACATCACTTCCATCCCACCGCAACCATTTTCCGCCTGAGAAATGCGATCTGCGTCGCCAGCGGCAAGTTCTTCGGGCAGACGTCGTGGCACGCGATTAGCGACATACAGCCGAAGACGCCGTCGTCATCGCCGATCAACTCGAAATAGTCCTCATCGCCGCGCCGGTCGCGCGGATCGATCCGGAAGCGGGCGATCTTATTGAGTCCCACCGCGCCCACGAAATCCTCCCGCATGCGCGCGGTACCGCAACCGGCAACACAGCAGCCGCACTCGATGCAGCGGTCCAGCTCGTAGATCTTTTCCGCCAGCTCCGGCTCCATCCTTTCTTCCAGCTTGCCCAGATCGACTTCCGGTTCCTTCATGTGAAGCCAGGTCTCCAAACGCTCGCTCATACCGCGCATCCATTTGCCGGTATCCACCGACAAGTCCCCAATCAGCTCGAAGACCGGCAGGGGTGCTAGCGAGATCTCGGTGCCCAAGTCTTTCGTTAACGTGCGGCAGGCGAGGGTCGGACGGCCGTTGATCATCATGCCGCAGCTGCCGCAGATGCCGGCGCGGCAGACGAAGTCGAACTGCAGGGACGGATCTTGCTTCTCGCGAATCTCCATTAGTGCGATGAACAACGTCATATTTTCCGCTTCGTCGATCTCGTAAGTCTGCATGCGCGGCACGCTGCCAGGCTCGTGGGGATTGAAGCGAAGAATACTGATCTTCAGCTTGCGGGCGGTCGCGGCTTCATTTTTCATTGTCAATCTCCTTCAATTTAGGATGTCCAGATTCCCTCTCGAGTACGTCGAGGAGAGAGATCATACTTCAGGTGTCGGGTTTCAGGTTGCCGAGTACCGAGCGTCGGGTGTCGAGGGGAAGAGAGCAGCAAGGGATTCACCTCTCGATACTCGTCCGTCGCCACTCTTCATGTCCCTCGACCCTCGACACTCGCCCCTCGGTTCCCTCGTCCCTCGACCCCCGTTCCTCTTACCGGAAACACCTACATTCCCGGACTGATCATTTCTTCGGGCTTGATCCATTTATCGAAGTCCTCAGCCTTGACCAGGCCCAGTGCCAAGGCCGCTTCCTTGAGGGTAGTGCCCTCGGCGTGCGCCTTCTTGGCGATCTTGGCCGCGTTGTCGTAGCCAATGTGCGGATTGAGCGCGGTGACCAGCATCAAGCTTTTCTTCATCAGCTCGTCGATGCGCGCAGCGTTGGGCTGAAGGCCCGCGACGCAATGTTGAGTAAAACCTTCGACTCCTTTGGCTAAAAGCTTGGCCGATTGAATGAAGTTGTGGATGATCAGCGGCTTGAAGACATTAAGCTCGAAGTTGCCGCTGGCACCGGCGATGTTGATGGCTACGTCATTGCCAAGGACCTGAGCGCAGATCATCGTGAGCGCCTCGCTTTGGGTTGGATTTACTTTACCGGGCATGATGGAGCTGCCGGGCTCGTTCTCCGGAATACTGATTTCACCCAGGCCTGCGCGGGGCCCGGATGCCAGCCAACGCACGTCGTTGGCAATCTTCATCAGAGAACAGGCCAATGTTTTGAGCGCCCCATGAGCGAACACCAGGGCGTCATGGGCTGCCAGCGCTTCGAACTTGTTAGGTGCGCTGACGAAGGGCCGGTTGGTAAGCGCCGCGATCTTGGCCGCCGCCCTCTCGGCGAACTCTGGATGTGTATTCAGTCCGGTGCCCACCGCGGTGCCGCCGAGTGCCAGTTGGTAAAGGTAGGGCAGGGTTACGTCAATGCGCTTTAGATCGTTTTCCAGCATCTGCGCCCAACCCGAGATTTCCTGGCCGAGGCTGAGCGGGACGGCGTCCATCAGGTGGGTGCGGCCGATCTTGATCACTTTGGCGTAAGCAATGGCCTTTTCCTCCAGCTTCTTTTTCAGTTCCTTGACCGCCTCCATCAAGCCAGCCAAAACCTCCACCGCGGCGATGTGCATAGCGGCGGGGAAGGTGTCGTTTGAGCTTTGCGCCTTGTTGACGTCATCGTTGGGGTGAATGGGTTTCTTGCTTCCCATCACGCCGCCGGAAATTTCGATTGCGCGGTTGCTGATGACCTCGTTGACATTCATGTTGGTCTGGGTGCCTGAGCCGGTCTGCCAAATGACGAGTGGGAAATGGTCGTCTAGCTCGCCTGAGATGACCTGGTCGGCGGCCCGAATGATCAGATCACCTTTTTCCTTATCCAAAAGTTTCAGCTCGATATTGGCCATAGCTGCGGCCTTTTTGAGGATCCCGAAGGCCTTGATCAGCTCTCTGGGCATGGTGTCCCGCCCTGCTCCAGCCTGGAAATACTTGAGGGAACGCTGGGTTTGAGCTCCCCAGTAGCGGTCCGAGGTGACTGCGATTTCGCCCATGGTGTCTTTTTCGATGCGAGTCTCAGCCATAACGATACTCCTTTCTTTTTGTTCGGCTTGTGGGAATGCCCAGCGCGCCGAGGCGACTAGAAATGTCACTCATCCAGCACGTAGGTCGGCAGGCGAGCCACGCCGCTCCAACCTTTCATCGATCCGTTCATTCCTGCCACGGAAGCGTTCGGGCAACAGGTGTTCGTAGGGCATCAATTTCTCCTGCAGCGCGAAACGATCGGCGCCATCTCGCTGCTGCTTGAGTGCTTCGATTTCGGCGAGGCGCCTGGCCGTGTCGGGATGATCGATATGGTCTTTGGCGCCGTAGCCGCGCCAGCCGGGCGGCAACTCCATCTGCATGATATCGAGTTCTTCGTAGGTGAGCACCGGCAGGGTATCGCTCTCAGACTTCCAGGTCGCCAGCGTGCGCTTCAGCCACTCGGCATCGTTACGGCGCGGGAAGTCCTCGCGAAAGTGAGCGCCGCGGCTTTCGGTGCGCGTGAGCGCGCCATACGCGACGCACAGCGCCAGCTTGAGCATCTTCTGCA
>DASRHX010000115.1:0-12109 GCA_035650295.1 Bryobacteraceae bacterium
CAGGGCCCGTGGCAGTATGCGTCGCAGTCGCTCCCGCCCGACTTCAAAAATATTCCCGCGGATCACCCCAAAGCTCGTGTGCTTTCCGCAGTCCCTGGCACGCGAGAGGCCGAAGACGCGGTCTTGCTCGCCGCCATTCCCCGTACCGCCACCGTGAACCGCAGCGAAGCCAAGGCGGACGTGCAATACATTGGCTCTCCCCAATTCGTACCCATCGCCGGAACGAGCGTTTACTACGCGAAGAACACTCCCAACGATGTCCTCCGCGTCGGCGATCTCTACTACCTCTGCCTCCAGGGTGTCTGGTATGTGTCTACTACGGCGCAAGGCCCATGGCAGGCCGCCGATAAAGTACCGCAGGCCATCTACACCATTCCCGAAAGCTCGCCTAAGTACAACGTCACGTACGTACGTATTTACGAATCCACGCCCACAACCATCGTCGTCGGTTACACGCCTGGCTACTACGGTGCGTATGTTAGCGGAGGAGTCGTGGTGTGGGGAACCGGCTATTACTACCCACCCTACGTCGCCGTCGGTGTCGCCGCCGCGCCTGTGTATTGGGGAGCGGGCTGCTACACCTATGGCGCCGCCGCTTATTACAACCCTGCCACGGGCGTCTATGCGCGCGGCGCGGCAGTGTACGGTCCCTACGGCGGTTACGGAGCCGGGGCGGCCTACAACCCGAGAACTGGAACCTACGCGCAAGGCGCCGCTGTCGCGGGGTCCTACGGCGGTGCAGCTGCGGGACGCACTTACAATCCCTACAACGGCAATTACTCGGCTGGATACTCTGTCTCCACTCCGTATGGAAGCCGTGGCGAGGGTGTCGTGGGCAACGGGGACAATTGGGCCCGCGGCGGCTACCAGTCCACCAGTCGTGGCACCATCGCCGCGGGGCAAACCTCGTCCGGCGGAGCGGGCGTGGCCGTTCAGGGAGCTGGCGGCAACACCGCATACGCTGCCCGCAGTGGCAGCGGCGACGTCTATGCTGGTGCCAACGGCAACGTCTACAAACGCGAAGATGGCCAGTGGTATCAGAACCAGAACGATTCGTGGAATGCCATGGACAAAAGCAATGTCGAATCTCAGCGCCAGCAAGCTGCCGCGCGCGACCACGGCTCACGGAATGCGCAAATGTCGGAACGTCAGCGGCCTAGCTTCGGTGGCGGCGGTGGCGGTTTTGGCGGTGGAGGCGGCATGTCGCGTCCGCAGGGAGGGGGACAACGATCCCGGCCAGCGGGCCGGCGCTAGACCACCGCGATCATTCCCCAAAAAAACGATCATGCGGCCTGAGGCAATCCTTCGGGCCGCACCGCCCGAGCTACTCTCCCCACGACCTCATCCCGCGCCACTCCCGCGATCGCCGAATGGGCCTCCAACATCTCGCTCGGGTCGAAGTCGAAGGCCGCCGCCCATAGCTGCGTCCCGTCGGAAATCTGCACCAAATGGAGGACCACGCGATATTGCCCGCACCCCTGCAAAATCGTTCCCTGCATCGCGTGTGTAAGCCGGAGTTCCATCGCCGCCACATGCAATGGCCGCGATTCCAAGTAACCATGCGCCACAATCTCCGCGCCGCGCACCTGCGTGAGCGCCGCCGTCAGTGATCCGCGAATCGCCTGCGCCTGTACGACCGCATCCGGCCTCGCACATAAAACATCGAACGGAAACACAGCGAGGCGAATCGCAGGACGCACTGCGGCTCCTTGGCCCGCCTGAGTCCGTTGCACCTGGAAGCTCGGAACGTAACCTCCGCGCGGGACTTCAATCACAACCTCGCCCGCGCCGCGCTCCGGGCCGCTCCCGTAATACTCCATCAGCTTGTTGCGAAGGCGCCGCGCATCGTTCCGCACAATGGGATCGAGAGCCGGCTCAAAGTCCGGCCCTCGATCGTAAACGGCCATCCCAATCGCATACTCGGCGAGCTGATCCTGCCGCCCTGCAATCGTCTCCTCGACAATAAACGTGAGGAAGCGCTGCATCCTCAACGAACGTAGGAACCCCTCGCTCGCAAGGATCCGCGTCACCTGCGCCCGCACCACGTGCGGCGGCGGGTTCGCGCTGTGCTCGCACCAGTCCATTCGCGAGGTCCTCTCGTCACCTCACGCGGCCATCGCTAGCACTGTGCGGCCACTTCGCGCGCCGCAACGGCAATCGGCCGCTTCCTGACACCGGATGCAGAGCACGGCCGCCGGCATCGCCGCCAGCCGCCGCGGGCTGATGGGTTCCTCACACTCCTCGCAGATGCCGTAGATTCCCTGTTCCATGCGTCGCAATGCTTCTTGCGCGTTGCGCCGCTTCGCCGAGGCCGCCACCAGGTTTAGCGCCGCAAGCTCCCGCTCGGCAGCTCCGAGAACCCGGTCCAGTTCGTCGGCCGAGGATTGAATGTGGATGTCTTCGCGGCGTCGCATGGAGGAATCCATCTCGATCACCACCGCCTTTAAGACGTTCCGAAATTTGCCCAGTTCAGTATTTGTCATCTTGGCCTCTCAGTGCATTTCGTTTGGATGCCGTTTGCATCGTCTGCATGAGGATGCGCAAACTCGGACGAAACTCTATCACTGGGCAAAAATTCTCATTCGCCACGCCGGTCCCAGGTCGTACCTCCGAGCCGGATCCCCACCGGTCGCTGTGCTACGATATCGAGCACTGTGCGGGAGGACGTGACGAAGCTCCTGTTGGACTGGAGCCGGGGCAATCAGGCGGCTCTGGAGGAACTGACGCCCCTCGTCTATAAGGACCTGCACCAGCGCGCCAGAAACTACCTCCGCGGCGAACGGCCCGGCCACACGCTCCAGCCCACCGCCCTCATCCACGAAGCTTATTTAAGGCTCGCCAACGACAGTCCGCCAGAGTGGAACAGCCGGGCCCATTTCCTCGCGGTGGCCTCGCGCGTCATGCGCCAGATCCTCGTTGACCATGCCCGCCGCCATGGCGCGGGCAAACGCGGCAGCGGCGTGGCCAACGTGAGTCTCGATGAGGCCCTCCTCCCCGCGCGCGCTGAAAACGGCGATCTGCTCGCCCTCGACGAAGCCCTCGCTAGACTGTCCAAATTCGACGAACGCAAGTGCCGCATCGTCGAAATGCGCTACTTTGGCGGTTGCTCTGTTGAAGAAACCGCCCAAGCCCTCGGCGTCGCCGGCATCACCGTGATGCGCGAGATGCGGCTTGCCGAGGCGTGGTTGCGCCGCGCCATGCAAGGCGGCTCCGAATCTACCTGAATCCCCATGACGGCAGACCGCTGGCGTCAGATCGAAAATCTTTTTGAACAGGCCTTGCAGCGGCCTGGGCCCGAGCAGGGACAATTTCTCAACGAAGTCTGCGGCGACGATGCCGACCTCCGCCGGGAACTCGCATCGCTCCTCGCCTGCGACGTCCCCGGCGAACAATTGATCGATATCCCTGAACTCGCCGGCATCGAGGAGGCGATGTCGGACATGACCGGCCGCCGCATCGGCCCTTACCGTGTCACCAGCTTGATTGGGCACGGTGGTATGGGCGCCGTCTACCTCGGAATCCGCGACGACGAGCAATACCAGAAGCAGGTCGCTATCAAACTCCTCAAGCGCGGCATGGACACGCAATTCATGCTCAACCGCTTCAAGCAGGAACGCCAGATTCTCGCCAATCTCGAACATCCATTTATCGCCAGGCTGCTGGACGGCGGAGCCACCGACGACGGATTGCCCTACCTCGTCATGGAGTACGTCGACGGTGTCCCGATCACGAAGTATTGCGAGGAGCGTAATCTTACCGTTCTCGAACGCTTGCGCCTCTTCCGCCTCGTCTGTGAAGCCGTGCAGTACGCGCACCAGAACCTCGTCGTTCACCGCGACCTAAAGCCGAGCAATATTCTCACGACAAAGGAAGGGGCTCCGAAGCTACTGGATTTCGGTATCGCCAAGGTGGTTGCCCCAGGGCTCAGCTCCAGCGCCACTCTCACCCGCCGCGAGATGCGCATGCTCACGCCCGACTACGCTAGTCCCGAACAGGTAAGAGGGCAGCAGATTAGCACCGCTAGCGATACTTACTCTCTAGGCGCCGTTCTCTACGAACTGCTCTGCTGCCAGCGCCCCCACCGCTTCCAGTCCGACTCCATCACGGATATAGAGCGCACCATCTGTGAAATCGAGCCCGAAAAACCGAGTCTCGCCGCCGCGAGGAACCAGGGCTCGACGCCCACGTCGTTGAAACAATTGCGCCGTCAACTCCACGGTGACCTCGACAACATTGTCCTCACCGCTATGCGCAAGGAACCGCAGCGGCGTTACGCTTCCGCTGCCGAGTTCTCTGAGGACCTGCGTCGATACATGGGAGGACTCCCCGTCATCGCACACGAAGACAGTTGGAGCTACCGAGCGTCGAAGTTCATCCGCCGCAACCGCCTCGCTGCCGGTGCCGCGGCGCTACTGGCCCTCACCCTTGTGGGTGGATTCGTGTCAACCACTGTCCAGGCCCGCCGTGCCGAACGCCGGTTCCAGCTTGTTCGCGGCCTCGGCCGTAGCATGCTATTCGATCTCTACGATCAGATGGAGCATCTTCCCGGCTCTACCCCCTTGCGGGCGTCCACCGTGCGCACGGTGGTGCGGTACCTGGACGATCTAGCTCGTGATGGCGCTCAGGATCCCGACCTCGAAGTCGAAATTGCCAAAGCCTACGAGCGCGCTGGTAGCCTCGAAGGTCACCCCTACGGTCCCAATCTCGGCAATGCCGCCGCGGCCCTTCTCAACTACCGCAAGGCCGTAGCCATCTTCGAACGCCTGCAGGATCGTCCCGGTTTTCGCGGCGAAGCACTCCGCGGCCTCATCGACACCAACTTGCGCATTGGGCAGCTCGAGGGATTGATGGGGAATCCCTCTCTCGCAGTACAGCATTCCCGGAAGGCAGCCGCCATCGCCAACGAAGCCTTCGGCGCTGGCGGCCTCGAGTTACCCCCCAGTACGCAGATGAATCTCTACTATCGCCTCGCCGATGCGGAGTACGAACACGGCTCCGCTTCAGGCGAGCTCAGTTTTTGTCGGAAAGCTCTGGAGGTGTGCCAGAAATGGATCGCCTCGAATCCCAATCGTGCCATTGCGGCTTGCGAGGTAGAGACGCGCCGTCATATGGGCAGCGCGCTGGGCCGCGCGGGAGACCTGGCAGGCTCCTTGGACAGCTTCAGCAAGGGGAAACAGACGGCATTGCAGTTAAGTGAGCGAGCCGAGCTCAAGCCGGAAGTGCGCTATGGCGGAATCTCACTGCTCAACTCAATGGGGGATGTGCTGGCGGCCCCAGACGATCCGAATTTCGGCGATATCGCGGGCGCAATCGAAGTCTATAAACTGGCGCTCGATCTCGCTACGCGCCTTGAAGCCGGCGATACAAAGAATTTCTATGCACGCCGCAACGTTGCCACCTGTTATTGGCGCCTCGGCATGGTACATGCCGCCTACAAGCCCGCCGAAGCCCTCGATTATTACAACAAGTCTCTGCAAATCATTGACGAGTTGAATACCCGCGACCCGAAGAACGCCGAATACCGCTATCACGCCTCGCGCGTCTACATGGGACTCGGCGAATCGCTGCACCACCTCGGGCGTCACGAGGAAGCCGTCACGAATCTCAACCGTGCCGTTGACCTGCAACGGGCAATCCTGGCCGTTTCTCCCGAGCGCATCTGGAACCTCCGCGTCCTCAGCCGCACCTACATCTTCATCGGCCACGCCCACCTCAAGCTCGGTAACCATCCGGCGGCTCAAACCTCGTTCTCCGAAGCCCTGCACACCGCCGAGCTGATGCTGCGTCGCGCCCCCACGAGTCTGTCCCATCAACTCGACCTCGCCGATGCCCTGGAGGCCCTTGGCGAATTTTCCCTCGCCATCGCCCGCTCCCCCAACCTCTCCCCGGCCCGCCGCTTCGAGCTCAAACGCGAAGCCCGCGCGCATTTGCGTAAAAGCCTCGCCATCTGGCAAGACTGGACCTTCCGCAAGCTTGCCGCCCCATACGCCGGCCGCCGCGAAGCCAAGGTCTCCCAAGCCCTTGCCGCCCTAGGTCCTGTCTAACCATCCAGTGTCGCCAGTCGCTATGTCTTTCCGCCACTCCCGTCTCAGTCCCCTGGCGCCCACGCCTCCGTGATAGCTTTCCCCGGCATTCTGCGCATCCACTAATGAATGGTCCCTGATGTAAACGTTTTCGATTCCCACACGTGCCTCCGCGCCGCAGCATCCATAGAGAAAAATCTGATTGAATTTAGCTCCACTCTCTCCGAATCCGAATTCCACGCTCCACCCCGCGGCGGCGGCTGGTCCATCGGCTTCTGTATCGAACACCTCGTGCTCACCGGGCAGAGCCTCCTCCCGCTTTGGGACCAGGCACTCCGCGAAGCCCCTCACCTAGGCGCCCGCAAACCCAGCTCATTCCGCTACCGCTGGTGGCAGCGCAAACTCCTTCAATCCATCGCCGACCCCATTAAACTCCCTCACAGGTCCCGCACTCCGCTGGTGCCTTGCAGCCGGCATTCCATCGAGGAAACCGTCGGCCGCTTCCTCGCCATGCACCAGGAGTTCCTTCTGAGAATCAATTCGAGCCAAGGCCTCGACCTCCAGCGCCCATCCGTCCGCGCTCCCTTCCTCCCCTGGTTCCGCGTCGGCGTCGGCTTGTCCTTCGACCTCGCCTTTGCCCACGAACGCCGCCACATCGAGCAGGCACGCCTCATCCGCCGCCAACTCGCCCTCAGCTCCGGCGCGTACAGCGCTCATACGGTATGACACTCAAATCCATCCGTCGATCCGGGCACACTGGAATCGTGATGATCAATAAACAACTCGTTGCATCGTTCCTGATTCCTCTACTGGCTTCAGCCTTTACCGATCAGGCATCGACGAAACAGGCGCTCATCATGGCCATGGGAGCCAACGCCAAACAGACGATGCCCTACCAGTGGAAACAAAAAATCACGGTCGTCCGCAAGGGGAATCCCATGCCTCCCATCATCGAGCTGCTCCGGTTCGACGCAACCGGACAGATGCAGCGAATGACCATCTCCAGGCCCGAAGAGAAAAAGATGGGTCCGCTGAAGGCGCGAAAAGCCGCCGGTGTGAAAGAAGATGTGCAGGCAGTCATGCAGATGGCCGGGCGTTATGCCAACCCACAGACGCTCCGCGACGCCATCCAGAAAGGAGAAATTTGGGAGGGACAGGGTTACCTGCGGGTGCAGGCGCGATCCCTCTTCATCCCTATCGATGAAATGATCGTTGTCGTTTCTGGCAGCAACTTCCTTCCTGCCAAAATCGACTGCAAAACCCAGTATGAAGGCAGCCCGGTAACCATCGCCGTCGACTACGGGCAAATGCCAAACGGACCCAGCGTCATGACGCGCATGACCGTCCAAATTCCCGGCGAGGACATCGTCGTCAACGTCGAGTCCTTCGACCACGTCAAGCTCGCCGCTTCCAATTTTCAGTAACCAACTCACAACAAGGAGAAACACGACATGAGACTCATGCTCATCACAGGGATGCTGTGCCTAGGTGCTCTGGCCCAGGCTCAACAGGTCGTCTTCGATTACGATCGGTCGGCCAACTTCAGCTCCTATAGGACCTATCAGTGGGCGGAATCCCGCGGCGCGGCCGCAGGTAATCAACTCATGGACCAGAACATCAAGCGCGCCATCGACGCCCAGCTCGTCCTTAAAGGCATGCAGCGCGTCGAATCCGGCGGTGACCTCCAGGTCGTCTACCACGCCGCCATCGATCAGGAGAAGCAGTTCGACGGTTGGGGGTCCGGACCGCGCTTCTGGGGCACAACCCGCGTCACCTCCTCTACCATCGAAATCGGCAAGCTTGTCGTTGAGATCCACGACGCCGCCCGCAAGCAGGTTGTCTGGCGTGGCGCCGCCGAGAAGACGCTCGATATCAAGAAGGATCCAGACAAGAACTATCAGAACCTGCAAAAGGCCATGGCGAAGTTGTTCAAAAACTACCCGCCCGACATGACCAATTAGCCATTGGAACAATCCTCCCGGACTGTCATCCACGGAAACCTCAAACTCGCGCCCGGCGGTGCAACAATGCACCGCCGTTTCTACCTCAGGAGCAATCCATGACCTCCAAGCGCATCGTCTTCTGTACCTTCGGCTCGCTCGGCGACATCTTTCCCTACCTCTCCATCGCCCGCGAATTGCAGGCCCGCGGCCACCACCCCCTCATCGCAACTACACGCTGCTATCGCACACTCATCGAATCCCACGGCATTCCCTTTCACCCCATCCGCCCCAACATCGATGTCACCGATCCCTCCATCCTCCGCCGTGTCATGGACCGCCGCACCGGCGGCCGCTATATCATCTGCGATCTCCTCTTTCCCGCCCTGCGCGACTCTTACGAGGACACCGTCTCCGCTTCCGCCCGCGCAGACCTCCTCGTCACCCATCCCGTCACTCTCTCCGCTTTTCTCTACGCACGAAAAACAGCCATTCCATGGGTCTCCACCGCACTCGCTCCCATGAGCATATATTCCGTCTATGATCCCCCGGTGCTCCCGGGCATCCCTTTCGCCGAAAAGCTGGCCACTTTCGGACCTGCTGTTCAACGCCGCCTCCTGACAGCCCTCGCCTTTCTCTTCGAGCCGCAGTGGAAACCCTTCCGTAAATTCGAAAAGGAACTCGGTCTGCCCCCTGCGCCGAACCCGCTTCTTCAAGGCCACTCGCCCCAAATGATCCTCGGCCTCTTCTCGCCCATGCTCGGGAAGCCGCAGTCCGATTGGCCTCCGCACGCCCATGCCACCGGTTTCCCGTTCTTCCCTCAACGCGACGAACTCTCACCGGAGCTTCAGCGCTTTCTCGACTCCGGCGCGCCGCCTTTGGTCTTCACACTTGGCACGGCCGCTGTCGGTGCCGCCGGAGATTTTTTTCAATCCAGTGCCGAAGCCGCTTACTGCCTCGGACTCCGCGCCATCCTCCTAAAAGGGCGCGATCCCAATTACTGGCCCGTCAAGGACCTCCCGCCCGGCGTCATCGCCGTTCCCTACGCGCCCCACTCGGCACTCTTTCCTCGTGCCACAGCCGTCGTCCACCAGGGCGGCATCGGCACCACCGCCGAAGCCATGCGTGCCGGTCGACCCATGCTTGTCGTTCCTTATAGCCACGATCAGCCGGATCACGCCGCGCGGCTCGCTCGACTTGGCGTCGCCCGCACCATCTCCCGCGAACGCTACAACAGCAGAATCGCAGTTCGCGAGATCGACATCCTTCTTCGCGATCCCGCCTACACACGCCGCGCCGCGGAAGTCAGCCTCGTCATCGGTAGCGAAAACGGTGCCGCTCATGCCTGCGATCTACTCCTGAACATGTTGAAGGAGCCGCGGACTCCGGACCGTGCCCACGGCGAGCTGACCGTAGTCGCAGGGTCCCCTCACGGCAAGGACGCCTGATTTCTCGCCGGTCCTCACTGCAGATTCAGGTGCCAGCGACTCACCAGCGCTCGCGAGTAACTACGGCGCGATGAAACGCAATTCCCTGATAGCTTCCCGCAAAAATTTTCGCATCACCATGCAGGAGGCACTGATGGCCACACATGTACTGGGCAGCTTGCGGCGCCTGAATCGCTTCGTGGGGACTCTCTCCCTCGCATTCAGCATCGTATCGGCGGCTCTCGCCCAATCCGAGCTACTCACCCTCGACGAGGCCGTCCGGCTTGCCGTCGATCACAATCGCACCATCCAACAAACCGCTCTGAGCGCGAAGGAGTCAGACGATGTAATCGCCGCCGCCAAGACACAGCGGCTCCCCTCCTTCAAGTTCAGTTCCACCACCGGCATTTTGCTCACTCGCCCCACCGTGACCTTTGAAAAGGGTGCCTTCGGCGAGTATCCGGGCATCGGCCCTATCCCCGGCGACACCACGCGCATCGCCTCTCCGCGCAAGCCAACGGCAATGCTCGAATCGCAAGTCGCGCTGCCGCTCACACAGCAATACAAGATCGGCCTCAATCTCAAACTCCTCAACGTGAACAAGCGCATCGCCTTGGAACAGGTGCGCCTCACGCGCCAGGAAGTCGTTCGCCAGGTGCGCCAGACTTACTACTCCATCGTTCAATCGCAAAGCTCCCTCGACACCATCGAACAGAACCTCGCGCTGCTTCGCGAAATCGTCGCCGAAACCGGCAACTATGTAAAAGCCGGCACCGCCCTCAACGGCGACCTGCTCAACGTCCAGGCACGTCTCGCCCAAGCTGAATCCGATAAGGTATCTCTCACCGGCCCACTCGCCACGCAGAAGGAACAATTGAACCTCCTCCTCGGCCGCCGCATCGACACCGACTTCCGCGTCTCCCCTACCGTCGAAGCCACCTGGATTCCCGAACTCGCCGAAGCGCGCGAACGCGCCGTCGCCTCGCGCCCTGACCTCCAGCAGGCCCGACTCAAAGTCGAGCAGGCCGATCTCGACCGGCGCAAAAAGAAAAGCGAGTCTATCCCCGACGTCAGCCTCAGCGTGTCCTACTACTCAGCCATCAATGTCTCGTCCACGCTTCCCCGCAACCTCGCCATCGCCGGCGTCTCCACAAGCTGGGAACCATTCGATTGGGGACGCAAACGCCACGAGCTCGCCCAAAAAGGAAAGGTTACGCAGGAAGCCACTCTTGCCCTGCGCGAAATGGAAGACAAGGTGCGCATCGAGGTCGGCAGCGCGCACCGCAAGATGCAGGAGGCTCGCACCTTCCTCACCGCCGCCCGCGCTGGGCAGGAAAGCACACGCGAATCGGTACGCCTCGCCCGCGTGCGGCTTCGCAACGAAGCCGTCCTCATGAAAGACGTCCTCGAAGCCCAGGCGGACCTGGCTTTAGCCAACGAACGAACCCAAAAGGCGCACGCCGCGTACTGGTCGGCTCGCGCGGATCTTGAAAAAGCGATCGGAGAAGAGCAATGAGATCTCACCTGATTTGGATCACCACTGCTGTGCTGGCCTCAACCGCCTGCGAGAGACAGAAAGTCGTCCAACGGCCCCTCACTGCCGTGCGTACCGTGGCCGCTGAAGCCGCGCCAGTCCCGAACGAAGTGCGCTACTCCGGCGTTGTCGTCCCTGACACGCAGGTCGATCTCGCCTTCCGCGTATCCGGTTTCATCGAACAAATCGGACATGTCCGCGAAGGCGGCCGCTCTCGCGAGTTGCAGGAGGGCGATTTCGTCTCCGCTGGAGCAACGCTCGCGCGCCTCCGCTCCAGCGAATACCAGACGCGCGTCAGCTATGCTCAGTCCGTTAGCGCGGATGCCGGAGCCTCGCTCTCTGCACTTCGCGCGCAGCTCAACGAATCGGACGCCGCACTCGTTCAGGCCAAACGCGATTTCGAACGCGCTCGCAATCTCTATGCCGATAAGGCCCTTACCAAGGCCGATTTCGATGCCGCCGAAGCCCGCCACGACTCCGCCGTCGCTCGCCGTGCTGCCATGGAAGCGCAGATCGCCGCGCAACAGGCCCGCATCGACGGCGCCAGCGCCCAACACCGCGACGCCGCCATCTCCTTCAACGACACCGCTCTCATCGCACCCTTCCCCGGAGTGATAATCGCCAAGAAAATCGCCCGCGGCTCATTGATGAGCGCCGGCACGCCCGCATTCACAGTCGCCGACATCCGCGTTGCCAAAGTTTCTTTCGGCGTGCCCGACCTCGGCCTCCGTGGCTTCAAACTCGGGGACACGCTCGCCGTTACGGCTGAAGCCGCCCCTGGCCGCGAATTCCAGGGACGCGTCAGCTCCATTGCTCCCTCCGCCGATTCCGCCAGCCGTGTCTTCGCCGTCCAGGTCTCTATTCCCAACGTTGGCCAGGAGCTCAAAGTCGGCATGGTCGCCACCGTCCGCGTTGCCGGTGAGCAGGACGAATCCCCGCTGCCAGCCATCCCACTCGCCGCTGTTGTCAAGTCGGGATCGGCCTCGGGCGGCTACGGCGTGTACGCCATCGACAGCCGCGACGGAGGCGACCGCGTTCGCTTGCAGCCCGTCCGCCTTGGTCCCGTCCGCGGCAACTCTGTCATCATCACCGCCGGCCTCAACCAGGGTCAGCGCATCGTCGCCACTGGCGGCCTTCAACTCGCCGACGGCGAACGTGTCCGGCAAATTCCCTAGGAGCCAGCCA
>DASRHX010000116.1:0-16109 GCA_035650295.1 Bryobacteraceae bacterium
TTTCGTTTGGGACCGCCTTGTGCATGAGCCCCCATCGCACCCGTCACTGCCGCAGCAGCCGTTCCAAGAAATTCTCGCCGGTTCACCATAACGGGAACCATTCTACGCCTGATAACAAAACCGGCTGCCCCTGCGCGTCAGTTCACGCTCTTAAATGCGTTGAACGCCTCGGCGCGGAATTGGATGCGATGGCCTTCCCACGGCAGGTGGAAGTATTTGGCCGCCGCGAAATCAAATTGATGGGCTCGCATCCGAATCGTTATAAACTTGACGTTTCCATGCGTTACGTGCCCCTCGCCCTGGCCCTTCTGTTCACGGATTTTGCTTGTTTAGCCCAAACCCCAGCCCCCCCAGAGGTGCCGGAGAACGTCACGCTCGACCAGAACATCCCCTATTCCGACGTCCTCGGCGGCGCCGTCCAGATGGATGTCACCCGTCCCAAATCGCCCGGCACACATCCGCTAGTGGTCCTTATCCACGGCGGCGGTTTCCGGCGTGGCAACCGTTCCTCCTACCTGCCCCTCGCCATTCGCCTCGCCCAGGAAGGTTTCGTTGCGGCCACTATCTCTTACCGTTTTTCGCCCAAATTCCAGTTCCCGGCACACCTGCACGACGCCAAGTCCGCCGTCCGGTTCCTTCGCGCAAACTCACGGCGATTTTCGATCGATGGCGCGCGCGTTTGCGCGCTAGGTTCAAGCGCCGGCGGTCACCTTGCTCTGATGCTCGGCCTCACCGCGGGTGTCTCGCAGTTTGAAGGCGACGGACCCAACCCGACCCAGTCCTCGCGCATTAACTGCGTCGTCTCCTACGCCGGCCCGACCGACTTCACGCGCATCTATGCCAAGGGTTTTGATGCCGCCGATGTCCTTCCGCAATACCTTGGCGGCGACCTGCGTACCGCACTATCCGCTCACATCAATTCGAGCCCTATCTCATGGGTTTCGCCCGACGATGCACCCGTGCTGTTCGTCCATGGCACGGCGGACAACTACGTTCCCTACGAGCAGGTACTCTGGCTTGCCGAGCGCCTCTCGCAAGTAGGGGTCGAAACCGAAGTAGCCAGTTTTCCAGGGGGCGGCCATGGCCTGCGCGATCAACAGAAAACCGATGCCGACAACCGAGCCGTGGCGTATCTGAAGTCGAAGCTCATGCCCACGGCGACGTCGCGTCGGTTATGGGTGGCGAATCACGGGCGTAATGGCGCGGCGCTTCTGATCGACTGGCCCAGCGGGCGCGTCATCCGTTCCATCCCCAACAACGGCGGCCACGACGTGCAGCCGCTCGCCAACGGCAACGTCCTCATCACCACCGCCCGCGCCTCACGCGTCGCTGAGTACGCGCCAAACGGTTTAGAGGTCTGGTCGCTCAGTGCAATGAATGGAATCAAGTATCCGGTGTGCGCGTCGCGGCTGCCTTCCGGCAATACGCTCGTCAGTGACACCATGGCGTCGCGTGTGGTCGAGTACGCCCACAACGGCAAAGAGGTTTGGCAATTCACCGATCCCAGCTTCAAGCCCAACTACATCCGCTGCGCCCGCCCCACCCCCTCGGGCACCGTGCTCATTGCCAACGAGCACGACTCGACCATTCTCGAAGTGGACCGCGCCGGCAAAACCGTTTGGCGCTGGCAGATGCCGGACGCCGCCCACCGCCGGACTTACCAGGCTGTCCGCCTCGCCGGCGGCACGACGGCCGTCTCGATCTCCGAACCTGGCGAACTGCTATTCCTCGACAAAGCGGGCAAGATTATCCGCACGATCGGCGCCGGCGACGACCTCACACGGGGAATCAAGTTCGGCTGGGCCTCCGGCTTCCACATCCAACCAGACGGCAGCGTCTTCATCTCCGACTACTCAGGACGGCGTATCGTTGAGATCAATGCGAAGGGTGAGCTTGTGAATGAGTTGCGCACACCGGATTGGGCGGTGGCGAGTGTGTGGGTGCCGTAGCCCGGCACTCCCGATTCCCTCCGCAGCAGCACTGGTATAAACTGTTGCCGACACTGTGCTGAAGAAAGTCTCACGTCGCCTCGCGCTACGCCTGCCTATTGCTCTGTACGCCCTTACGGCACTTGCACAAGCGCCGCTGCCCAAGGACCATCCAGCCCTTCCTGCTGCAACCAACCGTGACCGCGCCGCGCAACTTACAGAAAAACTTGCCGAACCCATCCCCCCAACAGCCGCCGCGGCCATCCCCCAGAAAAACTTCGTCGACAAATACATTTTCGGCAAAATGACTGCCGACCGCGTCCCACATGCCCCACTTGCCTCCGACGAGCAGTTCTTCCGCCGCATCCATCTCGACCTCACCGGACGAATCCCCTCCGATGAAGCGCTGCGAGCATTTCTCGTCGATTCGGCGCCCGGCAAGCGCGACAAATTGATCGACGACCTCACTCTTTCCCCCGCTTACAAGGCCAAGTGGACTTACTTCTTCGGCGATCTCTTCAAATCGGCCGCCAACCGCGTCGGCAATCCCGGAAAGAATGTCTTTTATTCCTGGATTTACGACAATATCCACGTCGATCGCCCCTACAACGACTTAGTAGCCGACTTAGTCACGGCCAATGCCGTATCGAATTACAACGTCGGACCGGCGAGCTACGTGGCGCGCTGGGTTGTGATTGGGCTGCAATGCGAAGACGAGGTGCACGAGGACACGGCCGATGAGCTCGCCATCAACTCGGTGAAGCACTTTCTCGGCGTCGATCTGAACTGCGTTTCCTGTCACGATGGCCGCCGCCACCTCGAAAAGATCAACGTGTGGCTCACCGGCCGCAATCGCCCCGAATTGTGGCAAATGGGTGCATTTTTCGGCAAAACGCGCGTTCTGCGGCGTACCGAAATCGCCACCTCACGCGACGAATACTCCATTGACGACCGCGGCCCAGGCTACGATGCCTCCGCCCGCACCGTTGTCCGCGTGCCCCGCAACGGCAAGGGAATGCTCGATCCCGTGTTCCTCTTCACAGGTGAAAAGCCCACGCCCGGTGCGCCGTTGCGCGCTGAGTATGCCCGCATGCTGACGTCAAACCCTCAATTCGCGCGCATGGCCGTCAACTTACTCTGGTCGGAATTATTCGGTGCCGGTATTGTCGATCCGCCTTTTGATTTCGACCTCGCACGCCAGGATCCCGCCGACCTTCCCGCTGGATGGGCGCTGCAGCCCTCGCACCCCGAGTTACTGAACGAACTGGCCCAATACTTCCGCGACAATAACCACAGCCTGCGCTCGGTCATTCGCCTGATTGCCAAGTCCAGCGCCTATCAGCTCAGCTCGAGTTTTCCGGGTGAATGGAAGGCCTCTTACTCAAAATATTTCGGGCGCCGCTTTATCCGTCGTCTGAAGGCTGAAGAAATCCACGACTCGCTGGTTGCGGCTACCGGACTGACGACGCCGATCCCGATTCGCGGGACCGATGTAATGGCCCGTTATGCGACAGAGACCCGCTCGCCCGAGGACTTCAAAGGGAAGGGACAGATTCTGCGCGAGGCCAACTTCTTCCTCGAATCCTTCGGCCAGACCAATCGCGAATACTCTGAGCGCACGAACGAAGGCGACATCACCCAGGCCATTCTGCTGATGAACTCGCCGTTTGTTTTGCGCCAGGTCGCCAACGCACCGGGCAGCTTCCTCCATAAGACAACATCCATTTCGGACTCCACCGATGCAAAAATCACGCGCCTCTTCGAACGCTTCCTTGTCCGTAAGCCGCAGCCGGCCGAGTTGGCGTCCGCGCGCGATGTGATTGCGAGCAATTCCACCAAGGGTTGGGAAGATTTGCAATGGCTACTCGTCAACAAGCTGGAGTTTATTCACAACTACTAAGGCGCCACTATGTCCCACCCGCTGAACCAACTCCTGACCCGGCGCGAGATGTTCCGCATCGGTCGCGTCTCACTCAGCGGCTATTGGTTCCTGCCACTACTCCTGCCGCACAATGTCCGCGCCGCCGAAAAGGTCACTCCGCGCGGGTCGGCGCGCAATGTCATCTTCGTTATGCTCGATGGCGGCCAATCCCACCTCGACACGTGGGATCTCAAGGAAGGCTCGTGGACCCCACCCGACTTCGATATCCGCGAACTCCGCCCAGGCCTGAAATGGCCGATGGCGCTCTATCCGAACCTGGCCAAACAGCTTGACCGGTTCGCGCTTCTGCGGTCGTTGAACGCCTGGGACAGCGTGCATGGCCGCGCGCAGTATTACATTCAGACCGGTCATTCGCTCAACCCCGCCCTGCAGAAGGAAATTCCGCCCATCGGATCTGTCGTCGCCCATGAACTCGCATCCAAACGCCATCCCACCGATACGCTACCGACTTACGTTGCCCTTAACGTTACGCAGTCGCAGGCGGGTTTGGTTAAGTCCGGATTCTTACCGGCGACTTACTCGCCCTTCCACATCGACATCGCCAGCGGTCTTGAGGCGTATTCGATGGACGCCGAGGGCCGTAAGGAATTTCAGCGCCGCTGGCACTTGTTGCAGTCCTTCGATAGACGCTTGCGAAGCGACTCATCGCTGGCCGCCAAAGCCTTTCGCGACTATCACAACTATTACGAAGGCGCCGTGAGCATGATGTCGGATGACCGCGCCGCAAAGCTCTTCCGCCTCGCCGACGACGACCGCACTCGCTATGGTTCGAACATTACCGGCGACGCCGCCATCATCGCCCGCAATTTGATCGAGGCCGACGCGGGTACGCGCTTCATTTTCCTGCAGCAGGATGGTTGGGACCATCACGGCGACATCTACAAGAAGATCAACCTGTATGAGAAATCCACCGTCCTCGATCAGGCCCTCGCCGCGTTGATCGATGACCTCGCTACTCGCAAGCGACCGTCTGGTTCGACGCTTCTCGACGAAACCATGGTGATCTGCATGGGCGAATTTGGACGAACTCCAGGCCCCATCACCGAGGGTCTCAAGGGCCGCGACCACTATCAGTACGCCATGACCGCCCTCTTCGCCGGAGGCGGCGTCAAAGGCGGCCAGATCATCGGCAAGACCGACGAAACCGGCGCCAAGGTGCTTCAAACCGGCTGGAGCCTCTCGCGCCCGCCCTATATGGAAGACGTGACGACCACCGTCTACTCCGCCCTCGGCATTGACTGGAAGAAGTCCATCCAAAATACTCCCTCGGGTCGTGAGTTCTACTACATCGAGCCCTTCGCCGCCAAAGCCATGATCGGTAACCGCGAGATCACGCCGTTGTTTGAGGGGTGAGTCCAGCCGTCAGTCACAGCCAACCGCTTCTCGCCATCTCCTTCATTTCTCAAACCCATTCGTGCCCCGGCGGGTGGTGCGCCGCACAGCCATGTCACTCTGTGTTCGTGCGTAAGCCTCAAAATCCCGTTCGACGAGCGCGAACCGCCCTCATCCGCACTGCCCAACCGCACCCCGCACAACCTTTTTTTACGAAACGAACCCAACTTCACGTAGAAAACAAAGAGCCGGCTACACCAGCGAAGCCAACGTTGCCACCGCCTCCGCACCGCTGCTTTTCGCGGCATTCCGGCACTCGGTCACACGCCCGCTACACTAGTAGAATCCCCATGCCCGAGAAGCCCTACGATCACAATCAGGTCGAGTTGAAGTGGTGCGAACGTTTCGCCAACGCCAAGCTCTTTGAGGTCTCCGAAGACCCCGCGCGGCCCAAATATTATCTCCTCGAAATGCTGCCCTACCCGTCGGGCACGCTCCACGTCGGCCACATCCGCAACTACACCATCGGCGATGCCCTCGCCCGCTACAAGTGGATGCAAGGCTTCAATGTCATCCATCCCATGGGTTGGGACGCCTTCGGCCTGCCCGCCGAAAACGCCGCCATCAAGAACAATCGCCACCCGCGTGAATGGACCCTTTCCAATATCGAAGCCATGAAGCGCCAGCACATGCGCTACGGCTTCTCCTACGACTGGTCGCGTGAGGTCTCCACCTGCGAGCCCGAATACTACCGCTGGAACCAGTGGTTCTTCCTGAAGATGCTCGAGCGCGGCCTCGCTTATCGCAAGAAGGCGCTCGTCAATTGGTGCCCCGAGTGTGCCACCGTCCTCGCCAATGAACAGGTGGTCGATGGCTGTTGCTGGCGCCATGAAACCACGCCCGTCGAACAGCGCGCCCTTGAACAGTGGTTCCTCAAAATCACCGCCTACGCCGACGAACTGCTCTCGGCGATGAAGGAACTCGAGGGTGGCTGGCCCGAGCGCGTGCTCACCATGCAGCGCAATTGGATCGGCCGCAGCGAAGGCGCCGAGATCGATTTCACGCTCACCACATCGCCGCACAAGATCCGCGTCTTCACCACGCGCGTCGACACCATCTTCGGTGCCACCTGCGTGATCCTGGCGCCCGAGCATCCGCTCGTCGAAGAGTTGTGCGCGCCGGACCTGCGTGCCGACGCCAAGCGCATGATCGACGCCCGCGCCGCCAAAGGCCCTGGCGACATCGACAAAGAAGGCGTCTTCACCGGCCTCTACGCCCAATCGCCCTTCGGCGGCGGCCCCGTGCCCGTGTGGATCGGCAACTTCGTGCTCACCGGCTACGGCACCGGAGCCATCATGGCCGTGCCCGCTCACGACGAGCGCGACTTCGAGTTCTGCACCAAGTACGGCATCGCAATCAAACCGGTCATTCGCCCCGAACAAGGGAACGCCCCGAACGGTCCGTTTACGGACGACGGCATCATGGTCGACTCCGGTGAATACACCGGGCTCACGAGTGGCGAGGGTCGCAAGCGTATGTGCGAGCGCGCCAAGCGCGAAGGCTTCGGCACCCACGCCATCACCTTCCGCATCAAAGACTGGGGCATCTCCCGCCAACGTTACTGGGGCACGCCCATTCCGGTCATCCATTGCCCGCAGGACGGCGTCGTTGCCGTACCTGAGTCCGATCTGCCCGTGAAGCTGCCCACCAACGTCGAGATCACCGGCCAAAATCGCTCGCCGCTCGCGGGCGACGCTGAGTTCGTCAACGTGAAGTGCCCGAAGTGCGGTGGCCCGGCCCAACGCGAGACCGACACCATGGACACCTTCATGGATTCAAGCTGGTACTTCTATCGCTACTGCGACGCGCACAACGATCGGGCGCCGTTCGACTCCGCAAAAGTCGCCTATTGGTTCCCCATCGATCAATACATCGGCGGCGTCGAGCACGCCATCCTGCACCTCATCTATTCGCGTTTCTTCACGAAGGTGATGCGCGATTTGGGCCTGATCGCGAACAACGAACCCGCCACGCGCCTCTTCACGCAAGGCATGGTGATCAAAGACGGCGACAAGATGTCCAAGAACAAGGGCAACGTCGTCTCCGCCGACGAGATGGCCGAAAAGTACGGCACCGACACCGCGCGCCTCTTCGCCCTGTTCGCAGCTCCTCCCGAGAAGGATCTCGACTGGCAGTTCTCCGGCGTCGAAGGCGCCTATCGCTTCCTCGCTCGCGTATACCGGTTTGTCACGCGCAACGCGGATGCCGCCCGTACGGCAACACCCTCCGCGCCCGTCAACGACGCCGACCGTGCCGCTCTGCGCAAGCTGCATCAAACCATCCAGCGGATCACGGAGGACTTCGACTCTCGCTGGCATTTCAACACCTCGATCGCCGGATTGATGGAGTTGATGAACGAGTTGACCGAGCATGAAACCGAGTTATCGCCGGACGCCATGGCCACGCTTCTGCCTAATGTCGTTCTGCTGCTGGGCCCCTTCGCTCCCTACCTCGCCGAAGAGTTGTGGGAGGAACTCGGCCGAACCGGGCCCGTCTGCAAACAACCCTGGCCGGCCTTCGACGCCGCTCTCGCAAAAGAGGAGTCAGTCGAAGTCGTCGTGCAGGTGAACGGCAAGGTGCGCGGCCGCGTTACGGTTCCGCACGGGACGGCGAAAGACGTTCTGGAAGCCGCCGCGCTCGCCGATCCGCGCGTTAAGCAACACATGGACGGCAAGCAGGTGGTCAAGATGATCACGGTTCTCGATAAGTTGGTGAACATCGTCGTCAAGTAATGGCCTCGCTCCCCCTACTCACGGAACCAGAGTGGAACCTACTTCGCGCGGGCACCGGACAGCTTCCCGCCGACGTCCGCGTCGAAGTGGACGCGGAGTTCGGTACGTGGAAACCGCTTCACGAGCGGCTCGCTGCTACACTACCAGTGGAATGAGACCCCACCCCGGCGGAACGGACACCGATCCGCGGCTGGCACAACAGCAAATCGAACACATCCGCAGTCTCACTCCCTCCGAAAAACTGAATCAAGTTTTCGAACTCAACGAACTGGCCTTCGCACTCCATCGTGCGGGCTTGCGCAAGCGTTATCCCGATGCTTCCGAGAGGGAGCTTCAACGGCTGTCGGTCCTCGAACGATACGATGAAGCCGCAGTCAAATTGATCTTCGGCGACCAGACGCCATGATCGCTGCAGCGCGAGCCCGCGCTGCGAATATCTTCTACCGTCCAGATCATTTCAAAGTAGACCTCTTCCCGCTCACAGACGATCCTTTGCAGCAGTCGCAACTGCGGCGAGCTAGGGAGACAGGGCAGTCCGCACGGCAATGGGAGGACATGCGGGGAATTGTGCAGACGTCGGGTACGCGGCTGGATCTCGGCTATCTTCGGGAGTGGTCGGCCAATCTGCGTTTGGCAATCGAACTCGAGCGACTGCTCGATTCCGTGCCGCCGCGCAACTAGCCGCATCACTATCGGAGGAAGCGAACGGCAGCGCGGGAGGCCTTTGATACAATCCTCTTCGCTATGCCGCATGACTCCTCGCTCACGAACGACCGTCGATCCTTTCTCAAATCGACCGCTGCCGCGTCGGCCGCCTCGCTGTACACGACGAACCTGTTCGCGGGCCAGGTGGCGGGCGCTAACAATCGCCTGCGTACTGCCTTCATCGGCATGGGCCGCATGGGCCTGGGCAACCTCGGACACGCGATGCGTCAGGATAACGTGGAGATCGTAGCCGTCTGCGACGTCTATGAGCCGAATCTAAGTAAAGCAGTCGATAAGACCAATAATCAGGCTAAGGGGATCAAGGATTTTCGCGAGATCCTCGCCGACAAGTCCATCGACGCGGTTTGCATCTCCACGCCTGACCACTGGCACGCTTATATGACCGTCGAAGCCTGCAAGGCCGGCAAGGACGTATACGTGGAGAAGCCGATCTGCGTAACCGTCGACGAAGGCACGAAGATGGTTCAGGCCGCACGGAAGTACAAACGCGTCGTGCAGGCCGGCACCATGCAGCGCTCGGGCATCCACTTTCAGAAGGCCGTGGAGATTGTAAAGTCGGGCGACCTCGGCCAAATCACTTTCGTCCGCACCTGGAACTATGGCAACCTGAAGCCTGAAGGCATCGGAAACCCCGCCGACGCTGAACCGCCCAAGGAACTGAATTGGGACATGTGGCTGGGCCCCGCTCCCCTGCGGCCTTTCAACGCCAACCGTTTCGGAGTCGACCCCAAGGAGTTTTCGCATTTCCGCTGGTTCTGGGACTACGCCGGCGGCATGATGACCGATTGGGGCGTGCATCTGCTCGACATCGTCCATATGGCCTTCGACGAACCAATGCCCACGGCCGTCACCGCCATAGGCGCGAAACAATTTATCAAGGACAATCGCGACACGCCGGACACGCTCCAGGTGACTTACGAGTACCCTACCTTCGTGGCCACGTACGAAAACCGCCTCGGCAATGCGAATTCGATGATGGGCAAAGGATACGGCATTCTGTTCCACGGCAACAAAGGAACGCTGTTCGTGGACCGCTCGGGTTACCAGTTGTTTCCCGAAAAGGGGTCGGCACTCACTGAACTGGAAGTGAAGTCGAGCAACAACGCCAACGACTCGCACTGGAAGAATTTCCTTGAATGTATTCGGACGCGGCAGCGGCCCATCTCCGACATCGAGGTTTGCCAGCGTTCCACTACGGCATGTCTGCTTGGCAACGTCGCGCTACGCTCCAAACTGCGCCTGGATTGGGATTCCAAGCGATGGACGACACAGCAAGCCGAAGCCCGCCGGTTGCTTGCGAAAGAGGACCGGAAGCCTTGGCGGATCGTAGTTTAAGTGCTTGACACGACATGAGATCCAGTGAAAACGCTGAATTCTCTGGCGCAGTGGAATTTAGCCAAAAGATGCATCGCAACGAAACACTTTGACCCACTAGTGTGTCTTAATGAGGATCGGAGAACTTCCCTAATGAAGACATCATTGAACTTAGCAATCTTGTTCACGTCCTGTAGTTTGTTGTCCGCCGCGCCGGTGACATGGTACCTAAACAACGTTACGTTTACCGATGGTGGCCGGGCTTTCGGCAGCTTCGTTTATGACAGCGCCACCCCGTCGGCTCCCTTCTCCGCGGTTAACGTGCAAACGACACCTGCAGCCTCAACCCCTTCTGGTTCCAGCGCAATTGGTGGTGGGTTGTACACGTCGGTGCTTGTGGCCTCGACCGGCCAACCCCTGTCGTTTGTAAGCAGTGGTAATGGAATCAATATTCGGCGCCTCCAGCTTTTGTCCACTCAGGCGCCATTGGGCGGCAGCAGCATCTCCATACCGGTAGCTGGCACGGAGGGCTTTTGCGATCTCGCCAGTTGTACCAATCTGGTCGGCACGCAGACTCGATCGATTGCCACGGGCCAGTTGGTACGAACCTTCGCCAATGCGCCGGTCACCTGGTATCTCAGCGCCACCATGGACGATGGTTCGCAAGCGGTCGGATCATTCGACTTCGACACGGCCACGGGCACCTATTCGAATGTAGACATCGCGATCACGGGCGGCACATCGCTGACCACCAGCGCTCGGCTGCGATTCTCGCGCCCGCTGGGTAACAGTCCTACCGCGGCCATCTTCCAGACGGACCAGAATATTCAGGGCGGAACCAGAGTCTTCGTAATGGCGTCGCCGGTTTCGCTGGCCAACACAGACGGCGTGGCGCTTACTCCGGGCGCGAACGGAGCAGGGTCCTATCAGGGCATTTGTCCCGTGGGAACTCCTCCGACCTGCCAGATTGGGGTCCCGATCAACGTTGTGTCCGGTACGATCATCACGGCCAAACCCGCGGGCTTCACCAAAGTCGTGTCGCAGATCGCCGATGGAGGTGGCTGGCAGACCAGTATGATCATCACGAACACGACGGATAGCGCGGCGCCATACGCTGTCACGTTCACCAAGGACGATGGCACGCCCTTCGATGTCGGCGGCATCGGGAGTTTCGCTGCAGGCACCGTTCAGCCAGGTGGCAGCGCGTTCCTGACCTCAACCAGCCCCGCGACCTTAACGCAGGGCTCGGCGGTGTTGCTGGGCGGGCAGAACTTCGCGGTATCTACGATCTTCACCTGGAAAAACGCCAACGCGGGCGGCGATCAACAGGGCACCGTGACGGGCGATCCGCAAGGCTCGGTTTCTTTCTCCGTTCCCTTTGACAATACGGGAGGCGCGGTTGGGGGCTTTGCGATTACAAACACGAGCCCATCTTCGGTGACGGTGCTGGTCGTTGCCTACGATGAAGCCGGCCGGATCATATTAGTGGACTCGTCGTTAACTCTCGCCGCCTACGGCCACACTGCGTTTAACTTCCAAAACCGGCCGGGGTTTTCCACGCTCGCCGGCAAGCGCGGATTGCTTCGTGTCTTCGCGATCCACCCTGGCGCGACGCCGCCCTATCCGGGCCTGAACGGACTGTTGCTCAAATTCCTGCCCAACGGTTCGTTCACCACCATCGCTGTTACAAACCAGTAAGCACGACAGGTGAAAGCGCGAATCCCCCGTGACTGCGCACGACCAGCGCGGGGGATTCGCTTAGCGATACGCCGAGCCGTCCGGCACCCAGTACCATCGCTCACCCGAAGGCTCTAACAACATCACGCCGCGTTCGCCCGGCCGTAGCTCCCCGTGCGGCACCCATACTTTTTGCCGTACCTCCTTCATGCCCGCTGGAATCGTCGTGGGCGGCGGCGCGCCGGCGAGTTCCTCGGCCCTTCCCGCGCGTTCCCATTCCTCCACCGCAAGCACGGTCCGGACAAGTTGCTGCGTAAGGCCGGCCTGCATGAGATAGGAGAGGCCTTCCACCGTCGTATCGAACTTTGAGGGTCTGCGGCGAATCAGTTGTATGAGAAAAACCTCGTCGTAGCCCGCATCGGCGAGTTTAACCAAGCCTTCATTGGTCAGCAGATTCTTGTCCACGCGTTTTCGGGCAACCGGCGGCGGTTCCGCATCTGAGTCGGGTTTCCTCATTGCCGTTTCGCGAGCCGACAGGGCGCGTTCGCGCTCGGCCAGTGACTGTTCCATTGCCTGGCGCTCACGCTCCAAGCGCGCCCATTCCGTGCGCTCGCGTTCGGCCTTGTTGCGCGACTCGATCATGCCGGCGATTTCTTCCGGCACGGGAAAGCCGGCCCGGCTGGGGCTATCGGCCGAATGGGTCACCAGGTGGATGACGGCTGTCGAGGGTGCGGCTGGAGATGCGGCCGGTTCGGGCGAGGCGGTCACCGTCACCGGGGCGGTGGTGCGGTGAGATACTGCCAGCCTCCTTACCGGAGGCCGCCGCGTTGAAGCACCGCGCATGGGGGACGGCCGGGCGGCAGGCGGTTTGGCTGTGGGGACGGGAGCCGCGGCGGGCTTGGGCTCCTCCTTCTTTACTTCCGTTTTTGGGGCTTCCGTTTTTGGGGCCTCGACTTTGTGAGCGACGGACTTGGCCTCTTCCTTCTTTTTGTGGGGGTCTTCGTTGGCTGACAGTATGCCCCCAGCGAACAGGCATAGGGTCAGCGTTGGCAACCAGCGTTGTATCGGTTTCGTCATGGCGGATTCGCTATTTGGCTTATCGGACAACCTCCACCCTCCGATATGGGAAGTGTGAAGCGCTTTTGGGCTGCTATCCTCCTCGTCCTCCCCCAAGTTTCTGCGGAATCCCTGCCAGCCGCGGTCGTGCATCAGCCCTACTACCACCAGTTGGCCACGGCTGGCGGCATGAGTTGCACAGGCTATCAGCCGGCGTTTCACCTGGCAGGTGGAACACTCGCCGAGGGCCTCCGGCTTCAAGCCAGCGGAAGTATTACTGGGGAGCCCACCGGCATCGATTCGGGCTCCTTCGTTGTGCGGATCACCACACCGTGTTCGGAAGCGTTGCAGGAATGGAACTGGACTGTGCGCGGCGCGCCGATGCTTTTTGTCGAACCGGCCGATCTCACGCTCGATTCCCGCACGACGCTGGCCACGGCACTTGTTTCGGCTTCCTGGCACGGCCTCGCCTATTCCATTACGACGATCGATGGTGAGCCGGCGCCCGCCTGGCTGAAAGTTCGCCCACGGCGCGGCCGCACGCCACCGCAAGGCTCTTCACTCACTGCCGATCCACTCGCGATTTCAGTCGAGCCGCCGCTTGCGCCTCCAGGGGCCACGGCCGTGCTTCTGATTCACACCTGGCAGGGAAGTAAACCGGTCAAATTGACAGTACGATTCGCCGCCGCTGGGGCGAAGGTCAATTGAGTGCCTTCGCGAGCTTGGTGGCGCATGTTAGCGTGAAGAGAGAAGGAATCGAGACGCCGACGTACATGGCCGCGCCTTCCCTGCAGACTCGACCGGACACGGTGCTAGCGGCCGTTGGCCTCACCAGGCGCTATCACTCTGGCCCATCTTCGCTCACCATCTTCGAAAATCTAAATCTGGAAATCGCCCGTGGCGAGACGCTCGCCATCGTCGGAGAATCAGGCGCCGGCAAGTCCACGCTTCTTCATCTGTTGGGAGGCCTTGATGCACCCAGCGCGGGTACGGTGCATTGCGCGGGTATCAATATTTACGGGATGGATGAAGCTGCGCGCGCCCGCCACCGCAATCGTGTCATGGGATTCGTTTGGCAACAACACGCTCTGCTGCCGGAGTTCACGGCCGAGGAAAACGCCGCCATGCCGCTGCTGATCTCCGGCACCCCGCGCGAGGAAGCGCTGATTCAATCGCGCGCCCGGCTGCACGATGTCGGATTGTCCAGCCGCGCCTCCCACCGGCCGGGAGAGCTCTCCGGCGGCGAACAGCAGCGCGTTTCGCTCGCTCGTGCGCTGGTCGCCAAACCTCAGATTTTATTGGCTGATGAGCCTACGGGAAACCTCGATTTGCGCACCGCGGCAACAGTCATGGACTTGATTTTCGAGCTTCACGCGGCACACGGGCTGACCAGCGTCATCGTCACCCACAATCTTGAATTCGCGCAACGCTGTCATCGCGTCTTAAAATTAGAAGCGGGAACTGCCGATGTAGGAACAGGCGCTGTTTCCGCCGCCGGGCCCATTTCGCCCGGGTGACCGTGGAGAGAGCCGTGGCATCCGAACAGAGGGCCTCGGCATCAGGTTAGATAGAGATGTATGGATAGAGCCCATCGGGTTCTGCTTGGATCAGGTGGTCCAGGACTGGGGGACTACAGGGATTATGTTTGAACGCTACACGGAGAAGGCAAGACGGGTGATTTTTTTCGCTCGCTATGAGGCCAGCCAGTTCGGCAGCCCGTACATTGAGACCGAGCATCTGTTGCTGGGTCTGCTCCGCGAGGATAAAGCACTGGCCAACCGCTTTCTCCGCTCGCATGCCGCGCTGGAATCCATCCGCAAGCAGATCGAGGCTCACACCACGATGCGGGAGAAGGTGTCGACCTCGGTCGACCTGCCGCTGTCACACGAGTGCAAGCGCGTTCTTGCCTATGCAGCCGAAGAAGCCGAGCGTTTGACGCATAAACACATAGGCACCGAACACCTGTTGCTTGGCCTGCTGCGAGAAGAAAAGTGCTTTGCGGCCGAGATCCTGCACGAACGGGGTTTGCGCTTAAGCCAGGTGCGCGAGGAAATTGCGAGGTCTACCTCCGAGAAGATGGCGTCGAGCCGTCCTAAGGAGTCATCGCTCCTGGCGGAGTTTTCGCGAGACCTCACGCAGGCCGCCATGGACGGATCGCTCGATCCGCTCATCGGACGCGACTATGAGTGCGACCGTGTGATCCAGATCTTGTGCCGCCGCACGAAGAACAACCCCGTGCTCATCGGCGAGCCCGGCGTCGGCAAGACGGCGATCGTCGAAGGCCTGGCCCAGCGCATCGCCGACGGCGACGTGCCGAGCTTTCTCGCCGACAAGCGCATCCTCGCGCTCGACCTGTCGCTGATCGTCGCCGGAACCAAGTATCGGGGCCAGTTTGAAGAACGCCTCAAAACCATCATGAAAGAGCTGATGGAAAATCAGAACGCCATCATCTTCATTGACGAGTTGCACACGTTGGTCGGCGCCGGCTCGGCCGAAGGCTCGCTCGACGCGGCCAACATTTTGAAGCCCGCTCTTTCCCGCGGCGAAATCCAGTGCATCGGAGCCACGACGCCAAGCGAATACCGCAAGTCGATCGAAAAGGACCGCTCGCTCGAGCGCCGCTTCCAGGCCGTCAAAGTTCCGCCTCCGGGCGAGGGTGACGCGATCAAAATTCTGTTCGGCATCAAGGAACGCTACGAGAAGTTCCACGCGGTCGCCTACACGGACGAGGCCATCGAAGGCGCTGTCTATACGAGCGCCCGCTTTATTCCCGACCGCTTCCTGCCGGACAAGGCCATCGATCTGATCGACGAGGCCGGCGCTCGCGTGAAACTGCGCCAGACTACGCTGCCCAGCGACCTGGCAGACATTCAGAAACGCATCAAGTTCATCGTGCACCGCATGGAGAACGCCATCGCCAATCACGAGTTCGAGAAGGCACGCTTCTATTCCGACGAAGAGCGCAAGGAACGCGAGAATCTGCGTATCCTACGCGAGAAGTATAACCTCGATGATACGTCGACGGGCGTGGTAAGCAAGGACGACATTGAAGACGTGGTCGCCCGCTGGACTGGCGTCCCGATGACAGCGATCAAGGAAGAAGAGATCACCAAGCTGCTGCGTATCGAAGAAGAGCTGCACAAGCGCATAATCAGTCAGGAGAAGGCAATTTCGGTGCTGGCTCGCGCGATTCGCCGCTCGCGGGCCGGTCTGAAGTCGAGCAATCGTCCTGCTGGTTCTTTCCTGTTCCTCGGCCCGACGGGCGTCGGCAAGACCGAGGTCGCGCGGGCGCTGGCTGCTTTTCTGTTCGGAAGCGAGAAGTCGCTGATTCGCTTCGACATG
>DASRHX010000117.1:0-8907 GCA_035650295.1 Bryobacteraceae bacterium
CCTAATCGATACACCTGGCCATGTGGACTTCACGTATGAGGTTTCGCGCAGCCTGCAGGCATGCGAGGGTGCGTTGCTGGTGGTAGATGCAACGCAGGGAGTGGAGGCGCAAACCCTCGCCAATACCTACCTTGCGCTGAATCACAACCTCGAGATCATTCCGGTCATCAACAAGATCGATCTCCCTTCGGCCGAGCCCGACAAGATCCGCGATCAGATCGAACAGTTAGTGGGGTTGGACGCAACCGAGGCCGTGCTGGCAAGCGCCAAACAGGGCATTGGAATCGACGAGATTCTCGAAGCCGTTGTAGAAAAGGTGCCGCCACCAAAAGGCGATCCCGACGCGCCCTTGCGCGCGTTGATTTTCGATTCCTGGTTTGACCCTTATCGTGGCGTGATCACGCTTCTGCGCGTGATCGATGGCAAGATCCGGTTAGGGCAGAAAATCAGGCTGTGGTCCAACGGCAGTGTGCACGAGGTGGAAGGGCTGGGCTACCAATCGCCCAAAGCGATTCCCAGCGACGAACTCACCGCTGGAGAAGTCGGCTACCTGTTCGCCAACATGAAGACCATCTCCGACGCCCAAATTGGCGACACGGTAACCGACGATAAGAATCCCGCCTCTGAACCGCTTCCCGGATTTCAGGAAATCAAGCCGATGGTCTTCGCCGGCCTCTATCCGGTGGAATCGAGCGAGCACGGGTTGCTGCGGGATGCCTTGGAAAAGCTTCGCCTGAACGATTCCGCGTTCAATTTCGAACCGGAGAACTCGGCCGCGCTTGGCTTCGGCTTTCGCTGCGGATTTCTAGGGCTGCTCCATCTGGAAATCGTTCAGGAGCGATTGGAGCGGGAATTTGAGATCGACCTCATTACTACCGCGCCCGGCGTGCGCTATCTGGTGACACTGCGCGGCGGCGAAGTGATCGAAGTGGATAACCCCACGCGATGGCCGTCGGCGGCGGAAATCGAGCACGTCGAAGAGCCCATCATCGACGCGACGGTGATTACGCGCGAGGAGTATTTGGGCGAGATCCTGAAACTCCTGGAAGAAAAGCGCGGAAATCAGAAGAAGTTTGAATATATAGGATCGGGTCGCGTGGTACTGACCTACGAGGTGCCGCTGAACGAAATCGTGCTGGACTTTTACGACCGCCTGAAGTCGGCATCGCGCGGCTATGCCTCGCTCGATTACCACCTCAGCGGTCATCGTGTTTCGCCCATGGTGAAGCTCGATGTGCTGGTGGCCTCCGAGCCCGTGGATGCGTTAAGCCTGATTTGTCACCGGGACTTCGCGCACGAACGCGGCAAGGAGTTGATCGAACGGCTCCGCAAGCTCATCCCCCGCCAGATGTTTGAAGTGGCGTTGCAGGCGGCAATCGGCAGCAAAATCATCGCACGCGAAACAATTCCGGCGATTCGCAAGAATGTTTTGGCGAAATGCTACGGCGGCGACATCTCGCGTAAGCGCAAGCTGCTCGAAAAGCAGAAGGAAGGTAAGCGGCGGATGAAGCGCGTGGGCAAAGTCGAAATTCCACAGGAAGCGTTCCTCGCCGTGTTGAAGGTCGGCAAGACCGCCGAATCGGACGATTGATTTATGGACGACGCCTCTCGGCCTGAACCTGACAGTCCCACCGCCGCGGCTCCAGTGCTCGACGAGCCCTTACGCGTCGCTCGCTATCGCGCATTGCATGAAAGGCGCCGCGAATGCGGGCAGCGGGCCTGGATTACCGGGCTTGTGCTGGTACCATCTGCGTTCGCGTCGTTGGCGGGGCTGACCCGGATCACGTGTCCGGCGGCGATGGATTTCATCATCCTCAGCGGCATCTCCATCCTGCTCCTCACCATGTGGATGTTGCTCGCAGACAGGTTTCGACAACAGGAGGAAGAGGCGCTCCATTCCATAGCCGAGATGGAGGGCGCGGATGGCGCGCCCGGCCATTTGGGGCGCGGTCGCTTCGGCCGCCTGCTGGTGGCTTGCGCGTTGCTAGGGTTGTTTGTCACGGCCTGGTATATCCGTCCGCCGTGCGAGACAGATACGCCGATTGAGGATCCGGAACTCACGCGGCGGCTGTGATAGCCTGCTTGAACATGAGATCTGGATTGCTTCGCGTTTTGGCCTTTTCTTTTGTGGCGCTCTCTTCTTCGCTTGCTCAACTGCCTCCTCCCAACAGCATGGGGATTTCAATGGGGCATTTGCACTTGACGGTCTCCGATGTGGATGCCATGAAGAAGTTCTTCGTCGGCGTGATGGGGGCTGAGGTCGTGCACGCCGGAAGGCTGGAAGCGCTGAAGGTGCCGGGCGCGATCATTGTTCTAACGAAGGGAACGCCAGGTGGAGGTACGGACGACTCGGCCGTCAATCATCTCGGATTCCTCACGCCTAATCTCGCCGAGATGAAAGCGAAGCTAACCACAGCCGGCGGCAAGGTGGTGCGCGAAATGCCGGATACGCATCAGATGTTCGTGATGTTCCCCGATGGCGTCAAAGTCGAGTTCACCGAACAGCCCGATCAGAAGGTGCCTATCGTTCACCACCACATCCACTTCTTCACGAACGACGTGGAGGCCACGCGCGCTTGGTATGTGAAACATTTCGGCGCAGTGCCTGGTAAGCGAGGCCGCTTCGAGGCAGCCGATGTGCCGGGTGTCAATCTGACGTTCTCGCCGAACCCGACAGCTACACTCCCCACGAAAGGCCGGGCCGTGGATCACATTGGATTCGAAGTGAAGGGGCTCGAAGCCTTTTGCAAGAAACTCGAAGCCGGCGGTATTAAGTTCGACACGCCATACCGCTACGTACCGGCAATCAATCTTGGAATCGCATTTCTTACCGATCCATTCGGCGTCCGTGTAGAGCTGACTGAAGGATTGAATAGCCTGTAATTCTGTTCGCTACCCGGAAATCTTTTCCCAGGCGCAAGACGAATTGTGCCTTGTTTCCCGTCACTTAGCTCTGGCATCGAGATTGCAAGTTTGTACATTGCAGCCTGATAACTGCAAGGAGCCAGGGAACAATGAAACAGACCAGAATGTTTTGCCTGCTCTTGGCCGGCTCGCTTAGCGTGTCTGCCTGGGCTCAAAATCCGAATCCACCGAATCAACAAGTTGTAGTCGTAACGCAACAGCCCTCCGAAATCCCCATCTTCCGTGTCGATGTTGTCTCACGCAGTATCAAGGCGATTAATTATCACCACCGCAAAGGTTCAACCGAACTGGATCTCATCGGCACCAACCTTGCGCCGCGAGCAAAAGGCGAGGCGAGAGTAGATAGCCGGACCGGTGCGACGCAGGTCGAAATCCATGTCGACCGCATGCAACAGGCCGGTAGCATCGCCGATGAGTTTCTCACTTACGTCGCCTGGGCGATCACTCCCGAAGGCCGCCCGCAGAATCTGGGTGAATTAATGCTGGATGGTGACGACGCCAAGCTGAAAGCGGCGACCGAGCTTCAATCTTTCGGCCTTCTGATTACCGCTGAACCGTATTACGCAGTGACGCAGCCGAGCGACGCCGTGGTGCTCGAAGGCGTCGTGAAATCCGGCACTACCGGTACGATCACGCCGGTCGAAGCCAAATACGAATTGATGCCTCGCGGAATGTATATTTCGCGCCTCCCGGCGACGGATCGCGTGCGGTGGTCGGTGGAAGGGAAGCGTGAGATTCCGCTCGATCTGCTGGAAGCCCGGCAGGCCATCGCGGTGGCGCGTTCGGTGAACGCCGACAGGTATGCGGCCGACACGATGAAGAAGGCCACCACCGACCTCTATAACGCCGAGTCCTACTTGAAGTCCAAGGGCGACTTCAAAAAGATCCAGACACTGGCCCGCAATGTGACCCAGCACGCTGAGGATGCACGGCTGATCTCCGTTAAGAAACAGGAAGAGGAATATCTGGAAGCGCAACGCCGCGAAGCGGCCGCGAAATTGTCGGCGGCGCAGACTGCAACTGAGCAAGAAGCACGTCGGCGTGAACTGGCCGAAGCCGAGCGCAAGATCGCCGATGAACGTGCGGAAAACGCACGTTTACGAGCGGAGCGCGAAGAGCGAGAGCGCCAGCGGGCCGAGGCGGAGCGCGCTGAGATAGCCCTAGCGCGGCAGGCCGCCGACGCTGCACGCCTGCAGGCCGAGGCGGCGGCCAAGCTGGCCGCCGAGCAGACCGAGGCCGCCCGCCGCGAACAGGCCGCCGCGGAAGCCGCGCGGAAGGCTGCCCTAGACGAGCAGGCGCGTTTGCGGAGTGAAGCCGATGCTGCCACCGCTCGTGCACGGACGGCCGAAGAGGAACGCGCACGCATGCGCGAGCAATTGAGGATTCAACTCAACGCTGTGCTGCAAACGCGGGAATCCGCGCGTGGACTGATTGTCAATATGCCCGACGTGCTGTTTGAGTTCGGCAAGTACAATCTCCGGCCCGAGGCACGTGAGAAACTGGCGAAGGTCTCCGGTATCGTGCTTGCCTATCCGAGCCTGAAACTTGACGTGGAAGGCCATACGGACAGCATCGGAAGCGATGCCTTCAATCAGACGCTTTCCGAGAAGCGCGCCGACACAGTGCGGACGTATCTTGTCACGCAAGGGCTGAAGAGTGACCTGGTTACCGCCAGAGGTTTCGGCGAATCGAGGCCTGTGGCCGACAATACTTCGAGTACCGGGCGGCAAGCGAACCGGCGCGTGGAAATCATTGTAAGCGGCGAAGCCATCCAGATCTCCGGATTGGAGAGCAACGCCGCTCCACGGTGATCACTTCTTGAGCTGAGGCTCAAGCAGTCGAACAAACGACGGAACCACTTCACGGTATCCAGAAGCCGTGGGGTGGATTCCGTCGTTTTGCATCATGCCGGGCTTGGATACAAGCGGTTCGAGAAGGAAGGGGATCAGCGTCAGCTTGTACTGCTTTGCGAGGTCCCAATAAATCCTCTCAAATTGGCCGATATAGTCGGGCCCGTAATTTCGCGGCAGCGTCATGCCGGCGAGAACCACGGTCGCCCCCGATGCCTGAAAACCGCGAATCATCTCTTCGAGGTTGGCGCGCGTGACCTCGATGGGAAGGCCACGCAGCCCATCGTTGCCTCCAAGTTCGAGCAGCACAATTTCCGGTTTCGCCGCGATCGCCTCCGCCATCCGTGCCACGCCGCCCGACGTGGTGTCGCCACTAATGCCCGCATTTACTATTCGATAGCGGTAACCCTTCTCATTCAGGGCTACCTGCATGAGATCGGGATAGGTCTTGCCGGGTTCCACTCCAAAACCCGCCGTGAGCGAATCGCCGAAGCAAAGGATCACCGGCCTTCCGTCGGCTGGTGGTTGCGCCTCTGCGCTGGACCGGGCGGGCGGAGAAGGCGCCTGTCCTGATTCCTGATTCTGATTGCGGCCGCACCCGGCGGACACCGACAAAATCGCCAGAGTGAGAAGGAGCGCGCGCATTGGTTGCGATAATGGAATTCTCTCATGATAAATGTGCAGGGCCTTCACAAGGTTGCCGATACCGGGACGCATCTCGTGGAGATCCTTCGCGGAGTCGACCTTCAAATACCGCGCGGCCAGTTCATTGCGATTCTTGGACCCTCGGGTAGCGGAAAGAGCACGCTGCTCGGGCTGATGGCTGGGCTGGATACGCCATCGCGCGGTTCCATTACGTTGGATGGCATCGAAATCAGCGGCATGGAAGAAGATGCATTGGCCCGTGTGCGAGGGCAAAAGATCGGATTCGTATTTCAGTCTTACCAGCTCATTCCCACGCTCACTGCCGAAGAAAACGTGCTGTTGCCGCTCGAATTGAATGGTAACGATAAGGGCGCCTTGTCGCGCGCCCGCGCATTGCTCGCGGACGTAGGCCTTGGCGACCGCTGCGATCACTATCCCGTCCAACTTTCCGGTGGTGAGCAGCAGCGCGTTGCCCTGGCTCGAGCCTTCATTGGCAAGCCTCCCATTCTGATGGCCGACGAACCGACCGGCAACCTCGATTCGACGACGGGTAAGCAGGTGCTCGAACTGCTCCTCTCGCTTAACCGCCGCGAAGGCGCGACTTTGGTGCTGGTGACTCACGATCAGGAACTTGCTTCGTTTGCGGATCGCCGTCTGACCTTGCGTGATGGCCTTGTGGTGAGCGACGAAGTCGGCGCGCTTGAACGGAGCCAGTAGACTGATGACCGGCGCGGGGAGCCTTTCGTGGCGCACGGCGCTGCGCATCGCATTGCGCGAGGTTCAATCCTCCAAGGCGAAATTCCTATTCGTGATTCTCGCAGTGGCGGTGGGCGTCGGTTCTCTCGCCGGCGTGCGCGGCTTTGGCCGGGCATTCCGAACGATGTTGCTGGCTGAGGCTCGCACGTTGATGGCTGCCGACCTCAGCGTGCGTGTGTTCGAACTACCCAGCACCGCGCAACAGGATTTGTTCTTGAAGCTCGAGCGCGAAGGCTTGCGCCGTACCCAGATCACCGAAACAGTTTCCATGGTCAGCGCCTCCACGTCCGAATACCCGGTACTGGTTTCGCTGAAGGCCGTCGATCCCTCCCACTATCCGTTCTATGGGGCGGTGAAGCTCGATCCGCCGGGACGGCTCGCCGAGGTGTTGCGTGACAATACGGTTGCCGTGAGCGAGGACCTGCTCATCCGGCTCAATGTGAACGTGGGTGCCACCGTGAGGTTGGGCGGACAGGAGTTTCGCATCGCGGGACTCGTTGCCGCCGAACCGGACCGCATGGCCGGAAGCTTGAATGTCGGGCCACGCGTGATGCTCACCAGGCAGGCTCTGGCACGTAGTGAATTGATCAAACCCGGCTCTCGCGCCGCCCAGCGGCACCTGTTCAAACTGCCGCCGCAGGGCCGCTCCGTGGCCGAGGTACGGGAGGATCTGAACCTCTCCTTTCCCCAAGCACTCATCGCCGACTTTCGCGAAACGCATCCGTTGATCACGCGTGGATTGACGAGATCCGAACGTTTCCTCTCGCTTGTCAGCCTGATCGCACTGATCGTGGGCGCGCTTGGTGTGGCCGCGACTATGCATTCGCATCTGCAGCAGCGGTTGGACTCGATCGCCATCATGAAATGCCTTGGAGCGCGATCGGCGCAGATCCTGAAAATCTACTTTGCTCAGACGATGGTGCTCGGCCTTGCCGGCGGAATCGTGGGCGCGGTGGTCGGCGGATTCGTGCAGGCGGCATTTCCATTGCTGATCATGCGGTTCTTTAGTTTGACGCCTGAGTTCCACCTCGATGCCCGGGCCGCTGGAGAGGCGATGCTGATTGGGATTCTAGTCGCCGTGCTGTTCACGATTCCCGCTCTGCTTGGAGTGCGGCGCATTCGTCCCGCGGTGATCTTCCGCCGCGACATGTCGGAAGCCTCGCCGGAATGGCGGGAGCGTTGGTGGCGGTCGCCTTCGGCGTGGTTAAGCGCCCTAGCGATCCTCTGCTCGATCGGTGGCATAGCGGCGTGGCTCGCCGGTGGCAACTGGGAGGAGCGCGCGCGTGTGGGCGGCTATTTCGCGGGCGGACTGGTGGTCAGCCTGCTTGTCCTGGCGCTATTCGCGTGGGGCTTGCTCAAGATGCTTCGCATTCTAGTCAAGCTGAGGGGCGCACACATGCACCCGACGCTGCGGCAAGGCATCGCCAATTTGTACCGGCCGGGAAATCAGGCGCAGGCAGTGCTGGTCTCGTTGGGCATTGGCGTCATGTTTACGCTGACCGTGTTTCTCATTCAACGTGGTCTATTGGATCAATTGGTAGCGAGTTCGCCGCCAAACATGCCGAATGTATTTCTGATCAACATCACGGTTCGTGAAAAGGCCGGAATTGAAGAGCTACTGAAGAGTCATCCCGCGGTGAAGGGCGGTGTGGAGGTGATTGCCATTGCCTCGGCCAAGCTGGAAACAGTGGAAGGGAAGCCTATACCGCGGCCGATAATCGAGGGGCCAGGCCGGCGCTTCCGTCAGGCGCGCGGAGTGAGCTTCAGCGAAGAACCCAGACCGCAAACCGACGTGCTTGAAGGCACATGGTGGAGTGTGCGGCAGAAGCGCAATCCGGCGCCGGGACAGGTCTGCCTGTCGCAAGACGCGGCGAGAGATCTCAAGTTGAAGGTGGGGAACAGACTCACTTTCACATCGGGTCTGCGGACGATCGATGCATCGGTCTCCTGCATCTTTCGCACGGAAGAGATTCGCATGGGCGGAAGTATGGACGTCATCTTCTCGCCTGGAACGCTTGATGGGGTGCCAATGCAATTTTTTGCTGCTGCGCGCATGACCCCCAAGCTTGTCGCCGAGTTCCAGCGGGTCTCGTTCAAACGCTTCCCTTCGATCACCATAATCAACGGCGCCGACGTGCTGGAGATCGTCCAGGGCGTGGTCGATCAGATAGCGCTGGTTGTGCGGTTCATCTCTGGATTCGCGATTCTGGCCGGAGCGATCATACTGGCTTCGAGCGTGGCAAGCACGCGGTTTCGCCGTGTGAAAGAAGTGGCGATCCTAAAAACTCTCGGCGCAACAAAGCGGCGCGTGGCGGCAATCTTCAGCACGGAGTTCCTGATTCTCGGAGCGGCCGCGGGATTGCTCGGCGGGATTTTGGCGACCTTGTTCTCCAATCTTCTTCTGACCCGGCTGTTGGAGTCGAAATTCGTGTTTGACGCGTTGCCGAACGTGGCGAGCGTCGTGCTTTCGGCGGTTATTGCTAACGCTGCCGGATGGTTGGCAAGTTGGAAGATCCTGCGTGAAAAGCCGCTTGAAGTGTTGCGGCACGAGTGAGCGGCGCTTAGAGCAGCCGCTGCGCCTTGGGGCCTTTCGCGAGCCGTTGCAGCCGCGCATGGCGTTTACGGACTTCGTCCAGGTTGTCGATGGCCAATGCTTGCACCACCCATTCGAGGGCGATTGCATAGTTCTTTTCGCGATGTTCGTAGTGCTTGGACAGCTCGATCAGCGACG
>DASRHX010000118.1:0-3742 GCA_035650295.1 Bryobacteraceae bacterium
GGGGCAGGCAATTCCGATATGCCCTCTGTCTCCCGCTGATATATTTCTTGGGTTTGATTGTGGATCCTCGCAACGACAGACTATTAGCCGCAACAATGACGACCATTTGAAATGGCGTGAGCAGAAGGAACGCCGCATCCATCAGGTGCGCAGCGAGATCGCCGATGAAACACAACGCTCGCCGCTCGATTCCACGGCGCTCGGTTTGCGCTACGCCGAAGTTGAAGCCATCTGCCGTGAGATTGACGAACGCGAAATGCAATTGGTGAGAGTTAACCGCGACGTGCTGAATGAAGCGCAAAAGGCCAAGCTCACGGTGCTGGAAGATGCGATGAAACTGATGCCTGTCGCTAGTTCCGCTGTCTCCGTGAATCTGATCCATGCCGCGCCCATCAACGGGCTCAGAGGAGGCAACTCCTTCGCAGACGTCCTTCTTGGGCATGTATCGCAATGGCCCGCCAAGCAACGGACGGGCGCGTGCGCGTCGATACCCACACCTGCCATCTTGGGAATACCAGCTCAGCAGTAGGGCTCAGAAGCTCAGCTTCAAGCCAAATTGCACGACGCGGCCCGACTCGCCCGTCTGAATGATATTCGACGTCGTATTCGGCGCCACGGCCTCGCAGCAGGTCTCGCCGAAGCGCGCGTTGGTGATCTGGTTCGATCCGCTCGACGCGCTCGACGGATTCTGGAAGCTGGGGTGATTGAGCGTGTTGAATGTCTCGGCGCGGAATTGCAGGCGGAATCGTTCGGTGAGTTGGAAGTTCTTCTGCGCGGCGAGGTCGAAGTTCCAATAACCGGGGCCGCGGAACATGTTGCGCCCCATTCCATTCTCGCCGGGACCGGGAATGCCGAAGTGGCGCGCGGTCTGCTCCTTCGTGAACAGCACGGGGCCGACCGAGCCTGCCTGCTCCTTGAGATCCGTCGAAGGTAGCTCCGGCGTGAGCAGTTGCGCTCGCGATATGTGCGACGCATTGTTGGTGCGCGTGCCGCTGGTGACAGTCCACGGCTCGCTCGTGTAGGCGCTGAAAATGCCATTCAAACTCCAGCCGCCGATGATGTGGTTCTTCGCGCCGGACGCCGATCCGAGAAACGCCTTGCCCTTGCCGAAGGGGAGTTCGTAGAGCCAGGCGGAGTTGAATACATGGCGGCGATCGAAGTCGGAGACCGCCCGCTCGTTGCGCCAGTTGGAAATGTCGGCGGGGGTGCGGGAGTTGGTTGTGCTCAGGCCGCCACCTGACGTGGAAGCGACGGGGTCGACTGATTGGTTATCGATCGATTTGGCGAGCGCATAAGCTGCGTTTACCGTGAGGCCATTCGAGAAGCGCTTGCGCAGTACGGCCTGGAAGCTGTGATAGTAGCTGTCGCCGCCGGAGTCGATGTAGGTGATCTGGTTGAACTGCTGATTGGGGCGCAGGTTGGCGGCGAGAGTGGTCTGCTCGACTCGGCCTGCGAATGCCCCAGCCGCGTTCTGGTTGAGCTCGTTAGTGGTGGTGGCGGAATTGACGAAAGCAGCCGTGAGAGCGCCGCGCGTGACGAGTCCGATGGGCGTCGCGTTGACGCCGGCGGGGCAGGTGGAACCCGACGCCGTGCAACCGGAGCGGATGTTGCGCTGCATGGCTCGGAAATCGTCGAGGATGGGACCGGCGCCGATCTGATTGAGATCGTATGCGCGGTACAGGCGCGTGCCGCGGCGTGCGACATAGGCAACCTGCACCAGCGTGCCGCCAGGAAGTTCGCGCTGCACATTGAAGTTCCACTGGTGCACGGTGGGCAACTTCAAATTCTGATCGAACACGGTAATGTTGGGCGCTGTGCCCGAAAGCTGGCGTGGCGGCGTCAGGAACTGGCTGGGCTTGGAAGTGGGCGGGGCGAGTTCCAGCGGGAAGTCCTCGTTGATGCGGCGGTCGGGGACGGCCGCGCAGCCGGGCGTTGTGGAGCCTCCGGGAATCGATTGGCAGGACGTGGTGATGCCGGGCGGGCGGCCCGCTACCGCCGTCACCTGGAACGAGGCGATCGGATCGAAGGCGATGCCATAGCCACCGCGAATCACCGTGCGTCCATCGCCTGGAGCCCATGTGATGCCAAAACGCGGGCCAATCGCGCCCAAGTTGTTGTTCTGATACCAGCGGTCCTTATTCACGAAGCTCACCAGTTGCCCTCCGGTGAGCGATTGATCGGGCACATAGACGCGGCCGCCGGCTTCGGTCGGGGCGGTGTTGATCTCCCAGCGCGCGCCATAGTTGAGTGTGAGGTTGCGGCGCAGCTTCCATTCGTCCTGGAAATAGAAGTTGTATTGCTTCAGTCGCTGGCCTTGGGCCCACAGCGTGACCGAATTGCCGCTGCGGAAAGGGAGGAACTGATCCGATTTTAGGTCGCCCAGGAAGACCTGCTGAAGTTGCGCCGGAATGCCGAGCAATTCGTTGATCCCCTGAAGTAGGCGATTGCTGTCGTTGACGTTGATGCCGGGGACGAGTGTGGTGTCGAGCGCGGGCGGGCGCGTGGTGCGGCTGAAACTGAGCACGGGCGTAACGTTGACGCCGCCGGGCTGGCCGCGCTGGTCGTTGTGTTGATAGAGGCGGATATTGAAGCCCATGCGAAGTTGATGGGCTCCATGGACGATGCTCAGGTTATCGAGAATCTGCGGCGTGTTCAGCGCGCGATTCGTGCGCGGGCGGTTGAGAATGGCGTCGCTGATGTTGGCAAAGTCGTAGGGGGCCGTGTTGGGGAAGGTCGGGTTGGCCTCGCCTTGCGTGAAGAGGAAGAAGAAGCGAGCGTACCCAACGGTGAGGTCGTTCACGATGCGCGGTGAGATGACGCGGCGCCAACTGGCAGCAAGGTTATGCGAGCGGCGGAAGACTTCGCCCAGTGGTGGAAAGTTCGGAAACACCTGCGGGCGTGAGTTATTGGGATCGCCGCCGAGGGTGTTGGCGTCGGCGAAGAGGTAGCGCGCAAAAACGGTGTTGTTGTCGTTGATCGTATGATCCACCCGGCCCATGATGTTCGGACCACGCAATTTGACGGGAGGATTCCACAAATAAGCGGCTGTATTCAGGCCATCGCCCGCAGTCCAGGAGTTGGGTGCGGGATAGGTTTTCAGATAACTGAGGATCTTCGGATCGCCTCCGATGCGGCGCGGATCGTTGGCGAAGATCTCATAGGTGCCCACACAGTTCAGGTCGGTATTGGAGCCGCAATTGCGTACGCCCGGGTTCAGCGCGCCGGTTTGCGGATTGACGAGCGCGGGCGCGTTCTGCGTGATGGTGGTGCCGTTGATCGCCAGCGGATTGCGCGGGTCGAGGCGAATGTAGCGGTACTTGCCGGCAAGCGCTTCGGGCGTGTAGAGGAGCGGCGGGCCGCCGAAGACCTGGTCGATGGGCTGGGCGAAGTTGATCTTCGCGCTCTGGTAGCTACCGAAGAAAAAGGTCTTGTTCTTGCGAATTGGGCCGCCAATCTCGAAGCCGTACTGATTCATTTTGATGTCGGGCTTGGGCGTGCCATTGGCGCTCGAAAAGAAGTCATTGGAGTTCAGCACGGTGTTGCGGAAGAAGTGGAATACCGTGCCGTGAAGCTGGTTCGTGCCTGAGCGAGTAGCGATGGAAACGCTGGCGCCAGAGTTGCGACCCTCCTCAGGCGTGGCATTCGACGTGGTGACCTTGTACTCCTGCACGTTGTCGGGGCTCAGCTTGTAGATATTGTTCGTCGGGTTAGGGACCGAAGATTCGTTGGCCTCAATGCCATC
>DASRHX010000119.1:0-3826 GCA_035650295.1 Bryobacteraceae bacterium
AGGTTTCGGGCGAACGGTGTGTTGCGAAAGTGTTCGTCAATCTGATGAAAGCCATTCAACATTGAGCGGAAATTGTCGGGTCCAATGGAGATCATCGTTGAGAGCCCGATTGCGGACTCCATGGAATAGCGTCCTCCAACCCAGTCCCAGAACTCGAACATGTTGGCCGGATCGATACCGAACCGGGCGACTTCCGCCGCGTTCGTCGAGACAGCAACGAAATGTTTGGCGATGGCCTTCGTCTCGCCGCCAAAACTTTCCAGCGCCCACGTCCGGGCGGTGTGCGCGTTGGTCATCGTTTCCAGCGTGGTGAAGGTTTTCGAGCAAACGACGACAAGAGTTTCGGTGGGATCGAGATCGCGAGTGGTTTCCAGGAAGTCGGTGCCATCGATGTTAGAGACAAAGCGGAATGTCAGGTTCCGATTGCTGTAGTGTCGAAGCGCCTCATAGGCCATGACCGGTCCGAGGTCAGAGCCGCCGATTCCGATGTTGATGACGTTGCGAATGGGTTTGCCGGTGTGGCCCTTCCACGAACCATTACGAACGCTGTTTGAAAAGGCTGCCATCTTGTCGAGGACGGCATGAACCTTGGGAACAACGTTTTCTCCGTTCACGACTATAGACGCGCCGCGGGGCGCGCGCAGGGCGACATGCAACACCGCCCGCTTCTCCGTGACATTGATCGTTTCGCCGGCAAACATGGCATCAATTTGTTGTTGAAGGCGCGATTCGTCGGCCAGTTGTATAAGAAGCTTCAACGTCTCGCCGGTGACGAGATTCTTCGCGTAATCGAAGTAGATCCCTGCCGCTTCTGTCGTCATGTGTTCGGCCCGTTGAGGATCGTCCTCGAACAGCTGGCGGAGATGGAATTTGCGGAGCTTTTTATAGTGTGCTTCCAGCGCTGCCCATGCGGGGCGTTTCTCTACGCGGCTTTTAGCGCGTGCGTCGATACGGATTGCCAAGTTTGTGCCTCCTTTTCCCAGAGCCGGAAGCCGCCCAGAATTGCGTTCGTGTTGTCGCCCAACCGGCAACCGGCCGGCACCGGCTTCAGGTACTTGGCGTTGCCTCCTCCCAGGACCACATCATCCGGCTGAAGCGCGCCGATTAGCCGCGCCACGACATCTTCCACATCGGCGCGCCACTTCTTCAGACCGGATTTTTTCAATGCCTGTCTTCCGACGTAGTCTTCGAAGGTTCCTTTCTTGTAAGGCAGGTGAGCGAGTTCCGTTGCGGCGAGAATTCCATCTACGATGAACGCAGATCCAAGGCCGGTTCCAAAACCGAGGAAAAGCATTTTCCCACCCTTGTAGCTGCCCATAGCTTGCATGGCCGCATCATTGATGATTTTCACAGGCCGACCAAATGCTGCTTCAAAGTCATAACCCATCCATCCCGGTGCGAGGTTATACGGCTCTGCTGTGGGCATGCCGTGTAGCACCGGACCGGGATAGCCGATCGAGACCACGTCATATTTCCAGCGGCGTGTGACCTGGCGAACGTCTGAAACCATCTGTTCCGGTGTCATTGCTCGTCCCGATCGGAGTTTCTGCGATTTACGCTGGCCGGTAGCGCGGACCTTTACATGTGTTCCACCGACATCCACAACAAGCACTCTCATAAAGATCCATCAAGCCTATGCACTGGCACCGCAGAAATGCAATTCGGATAACTACTGAAGCCTTCATGTCGCTCCCGAAAAAAAAGCGAGGCAACTAGGGATTTCATCGAGTCCTCCCCGGCTTCTTTTCTTGTTATGTTCGCTAGATTAATCAGTGAAGGAACTAGGCTCGAACATTCGGAGGACTAAATGGGTTCAAAGCGTCAGGATCGACCAAAAGCCAAACCTAAACACAGCGTGCTCTCCAAACAGGAACTGGAAGGCCTTGACGCCTACTGGCGCGCCGCGAATTACTTGTCCGTCGGTCAGATTTACCTATATGACAACCCTTTGTTACGGAAGCCTCTCGCCAAGGAGCACGTCAAGCCACGGCTTCTCGGTCACTGGGGAACTACTCCGGGCCTGAACTTTATATACGTCCACTTGAACCGGCTCATTAGGAAGCACGACCTGAATATGATCTACGTCACTGGTCCGGGGCACGGCGGCCCGGGCCTGGTCGCAAACGCGTATCTCGAAGGGACCTATAGCGAGGTCTATCCCAATATCTCCGCTGACGAAGAGGGAATGAAGCGGTTGTTCAAACAGTTTTCATTTCCCGGCGGCATCCCGAGTCACGTTGCTCCGGAGACGCCCGGCTCCATCCATGAGGGAGGCGAGCTTGGCTATGCGTTATCGCATGCTTACGGCGCGGCGTTTGACAATCCGGATCTGATCGTTGCCGCTGTGGTCGGAGATGGCGAGGCGGAAACAGGGCCATTGTCGACCTCGTGGCACTCCAACAAGTTTCTCAATCCCGTCACTGACGGCGTGGTGCTCCCGATCCTGCATCTGAACGGGTACAAGATCAACAACCCCACGCTGCTGTCGCGAATCCCCCACGAAGAGCTCGAGAGTCTTTTCCGGGGCTACGGATGGAACCCCTGCTTTGTCGAGGGATCCGACCACGAGAGCATGCACCAGGCGATGGCGGCGACCATGGATTACTGCGTCGCCGAAATCCGGAAGTTCCGCGAGGAAGCGCGCTCCGGCGGGGTTCCCGTCCGCCCGCGCTGGCCCATGATCGTTCTGCGCTCTCCCAAGGGCTGGACCGCGCCGCCCGACGTGGACGGCCGGAAACTCGAAGGCTACTGGCGTGCCCACCAGGTCCCCATGGCGGACGTGAAGAAGAACCCCGCCCGGCTGCGCCTTCTCGAGAACTGGATGCGAGGCTACAAGCCGGAGGAGCACTTCGACCGTGACGGCCGGCTCCTGGCCGAGCTGAAGGCCCTGGCTCCGACCGGCACCCGGCGCATGGGGTCGAATCCCCACGCCAACGGCGGGATCCTGAAGCGGGATCTCCGGATGCCGGACTTCCGGCAGTATGCGTGCGCCGTCGAGCAACCCGGCGTCCTGCGGGCCGAAAACACCCGCCCCCTGGGTGCCTTCCTGCGCGACATCATGAAGGCGAACATGGCCAACTTCCGGGTCTTCGGCCCGGACGAGAACACGTCCAACAAACTCGACCCGATCTACCAGGTCAGCAAGAAGTTCTGGATCGCCCAGTACCTGCCCGAAGACAAGGACGGCGGCGAAATGGCGCCCGACGGGCGCGTCATCGAGATGCTCAGCGAGCACACCGTGGAAGGCATGCTGGAAGGCTACCTGCTGACCGGCCGCCATGGCTTCCTCTCGACCTACGAAGCCTTCGCGCACGTCATCGATTCCATGTTCAACCAGCACGCCAAGTGGCTCTCGATCTGCAACCAGCTGCCCTGGCGCCGCAGCATCGCCTCCCTCAACCTGCTGATCACCTCCACGGTCTGGCGTCAGGACCACAACGGATTCACCCATCAGGACCCGGGGTTCATCGACGTCGTGGCGAACAAGAGCCCCGCGGTCACCCGGATCTATCTGCCCCCCGACGTCAATTCGCTGCTGTCGGTCGCCAACCACTGCCTGCGCAGCGAGAACTACGTCAACGTCATCGTGTGCGACAAGCAGAACCACCTGCAGTTCATGACCATGGACGAAGCGATCATGCACTGCACGAAAGGGATCAGCATCTGGGACAAGGCCTCCAACGACCAGGGCAGCGAGCCGGATCTCATCATGGCGTCCGCCGGCGACATCCCCACGATGGAGGCGCTGGCGGCCGTCGTGCTCCTGCGCCAGGAGTTCCCGGAGCTGAAGGTCCGCTTCGTCAACGTCGTGGATCTGTTCAAGCTC
>DASRHX010000120.1:0-6317 GCA_035650295.1 Bryobacteraceae bacterium
CACGCAGCGGCGGGAGAACAATCGGGACACTGGCGATGCGGTAATAAAGATCGCGACGGAATGTGCCCTCCTCGACCATGGCACGCAGATCGCGGTTGGTGGCTGCCACAAGGCGGAACTCCGCCTTTTGCCATTGGTTCCCGCCGACTCGTTTGTAGGTTTTCTCCTGGATCACGCGCAGCAGTTGCGCCTGCAAGGTTAGGCTCAGTTCGCCGATTTCGTCGAGGAAAAGCGTGCCTTCGTGAGCCAGCTGAATCGCTCCGGCGCGCGGAGCGACCGCTCCGGTGTATGCTCCTCGCTCGTGCCCGAACAACTCGCTGCCCGCGAGTTCTGGCATTAAAGTGGTGCAGTCAACAACGATTAGTTCGCGCTTTGTTCGCCGCCCATCAAGCCCATGGATCAAACGCGCCGCCAATTCCTTTCCGGTGCCACTCTCACCGGTGAGCAGAATGGGTTCCCGCGAAAATACTGCCGCTTCCACCAAATGGCGCAGCATTCTGAACCATACCGCGCTCCGCCCGATCATGTTGTCTCTCACGAGGGGAGAATTTACTCGCTCGCTGACAGCCTCCCAGCGCCTGAGGCGTGCGGCGATTTCGTGCGCGGATTCCGTCCCGTTCCAGAAAAGCACATCGGATGCGCCGGCTTCAAGCAGCGGCCATGGGCTAAATTCCGGCGCCTGAACAGGACCGGTTCCGAGCGCGACAAGGCAGCGGTCCTCAGCCAGATGGAACGCGTGAATGAGTCTCCACAGATCGTCATCCACGCGGTTGAAAAGAAGAACGCCTTTGCCCGGAGGCGGCCAGGAATTATGCGCGGCTACTTCTAATCCCGCAACGGCAAGCGCTGTACGAACTTCATCCGCGGTCTCCGTTGCCACGCGAGCGCACGCATGGAACCACACCTGCATTTCCGAACCTCTCGGTAACTGGCAAATGAGCAGTGTTCGGAGAATGCCACTGCTGGATCCCAACCAAGTCCAGGCCCCTTGAGCAGTGAAAATCTTAGCTCAATCCTAATAAACGTGCAAGTGATTTGCGGGCGATTTCTTATATGAACTTCTCATGTCGTGAAGTGGCGATAGCAATCTTGTAGAATCCAAAAGCCGGAGGAACTTCGTGATGACGCGCCGATCCTTGATGGCCTTGTTCGCCTCGACCGCCATTGGCGCCGCGGCTTGGCCCGGCCGGTTTCGCCGCCGAATCTTCGGTTATCTCGAAGAACACCGGCGTCCGGAAGGTGCGTATGGGTGGTCGAGCGATGTTCAAGCACAACTCACCCCCACATTTGGGGCGGTTGGCTGTTACCGCATTCTGGGAGCGAAGATACCGGACGCGCCGCGCGTGGCGGCTTTTGTCCGCGACCACTATCCAGCGCCCGAGCCTCGGCGTATCGACCGCCCCATGTGGCGGCTGGACTTCGAGCAGGTGCAGAGTCTGTTGTGGCTCGATGAATCCATCGAAAGCTTCCGTAAGCCTGCGTCAACCTGGACTGCCCCTTCGGTTCTGACGCCACGCTATGAACTTCACCGCCAGCCGGTGTTACAGAACCAGGCGATGGCGGTTCACATCCGGTATCTTCTGAAGCTCTCGCCGTCCGGCGCGGATGGAGCTTGGCGCGAGTATTTCCTGGCTCGCTTGCGGCCTGACGGAACATTCAACAACACCCCAGCCGCGGACGGATCCGGCGGCCATTTGATGAACACGAGGTGGGGATTGCTGGCAGCCGAGCATCTCGGCTTGAAACTGCCACCAGCGCCCGGCTTGGCCGAATGGGTGCGATCGTGCCAGATGGATTCCGGCGGTTTCACCTGGGCTCCCAATGCGAAGCTGGGCGCCGTGGACGACCTTGCCTACACGTGGTGTGCATTACAGATTTTGGCGCAACTTGAGGCAAAGCCGGCGGACGCCAAGAAATGCGCCGCGTGGATTGAGTCCCTGCAAACCTCCGAGGGCGGGTTTCAAGACCGGCCTGATGGCGAGCCCAATCCGCTGGCTACTTACTACGCGCTGTCGTGCATGCGGCTTTTGAATCATGTGCCCAATGGCGGCGTCACGCCCGCTCCGAGAGCACGCCGTATCGCGGTACCCGCTGAGATGGGAGTCTATGCGATTCAGCTTGAGGCTCCTGGTGTTGGTTCGACGATCGAGGCCGTGAGTTTGGCGAAATCGCTTGGCATCCACATCTGGGCCGCGAAGAATTCCCCCGCGGGCTGGATCGACGACGCGCGCCGGATAGCGGAGGAGCAGAAAGTTCCGGTCACTTTCGCCTTCGGCGACGAGGAATACGGCACCTACTACGGCGTGGCTGGCCTCGGCTGCTATTCGCATCTGGTCGATGTTCACGCGCCGCATGGCGCCGACTTCGGCAAGCCGGTAGAGAAGAAGAATCACCCGTATACGTACGAGGAGTTCCGCGACACAAGGATCGAAGCGCTGCACCGCGGCCGCGGCCGGCTCGTCTGGCAATGCAACGACAACGAAGAGATCAGCCGCGTATTGCTCGACGAAGCGGTCCGCACGGGATCTTACGCGGCAATCGCCAGCTTCCATTTCGGTATTCAGGACTTCGCGCATACGTACCCGTTTCTCCATCGTTGGTATGGACGCATCCCGTTCGTTGGCCTGCTCGATGCGCACACAGCGGAGAGTTGGTGGTGGGGCGATCAACTCGGTGGGCAAAAGACGCTGTTCCTGGCGAAGGAGCCAAGTTGGGACGGCTGGCTGCAAGCGTTGAAGAACAATTGGGTCGTATCGGTGCGCCACGATGCGGCTACTCGCTGGAAAACGCATATGACCGGGGGCCAGCCTCACGTGCGCGAGTCCGTAATGAGACACGAAGCGGAGTGGAGATGGTGGGACAAGTTAGGCCAGCCGGCGCGAAGGCCTGGGGCGTCGCTCGTGCTGCTCCGTCCAGGAATGCCGTTTGAGGCGGGGGCGCCGGCGGTTAACGCACAGCGCGATCTGGCGCTGCGTTTGCGCCTTTGGCAGGACAACTCGCAACAGGGCAAACCAGCGGAACCGCGCGCCGAGTTGGTGGCGATGAAGGTGGACGGAAAGGAAGTTTCGCCGGAGCTGCGGGCGTCCGCCGCTGACCGTTATTTCCTACTGCCGTTGCGCCGTTCACCAGGCGAGCATCGCGCCGAAGCGGAAGTCCGATTGCTCGCCTCACGTCAAATCAAGACATATTCCGTGTCTTGGCACGACTAGACAAACTGGCGGCCTCCCGGCGCGGGTTGTACAGGCTTGCATTCGTGATGAAGATTACTGTATGCTCCCCGGTACCAGGGGCTATAATCGCCTCCAATTTATTTTGAGGTTAGGAGTCACGCTGCAATGCTCAAGCACGTGTGTACGTTGCTCTTTCTCGCTTGCGCCGCGTTTGCGCAAACCACTGGCACAGCAACGCTGGTAGGAACTCTCACAGACAACACGGGCGCCGTCGTTCCAGGCGCAACCGTCACCATCGTGAACACAGAAACTCAGTTCGTTTCCAATTCACAGACCACGTCTGAAGGCGGCTATTACGTGCCCAACTTGATTCCGGGCACCTACCGCCTGACCATCGAGGCCCAAGGCTTTAAACGATACGTGCGCGAAGGAATTATCCTCCGTACCAGCGAGACGCCTCGCCTCGACGTTCAGTTGGAAGTCGGCGCGGTCACTGAGTCCATTAATGTGTCGGGATCGGCGCCTCTGCTCGAGACTGAAACCACCGCCACCGGCCAAGTTCTTGAAGGCGACACCATTGTCAAGATTCCTGTTCTGCAGAAGTACGTCTTTCGCGTTCTCCTTTACCTGCCCTCCACATCAAACATCAACGGCCAGCATGTGGTCGGCCAGCGCGAGCGTTCGATGGGCTACACGCTGGATGGTGTGGGAGGCAAGGAGCCTGTGCGCTCCATGATCGCCACCACGAATGCCGTCACGTCCACGACCATCGACGCGCTGCAGGAAGTGAAACTGTTTACCACCGGCATGCCCGCCGAGTTTGGCCACTCCGCCGGCGGACTGCTTTCCACCGTATTCAAGAGCGGCACCAACACCTGGCACGGTTCGGCCGAGGACCGCTATATCGCAAAGCCTCTCGTTCACCGCACCTATCTGGAGCAGTTGGCGCGCGTGAATCCGTTCAGCTATCACGAGCTCTCCGCTACGATGGGCGCGCCCGTCTACATTCCGAAGATCTACAATGGCAAGGACAAGACTTTCTGGTTCTTCGGCTTCCAGCGCCACCACGAAAGGGGCGGCGAAACGGCCACGCTTGCCGTGCCGTCACCGGAGATGCTGGGCGGGAACTTCGCCTTCCCCGGCGCCAATCCCATCTTCGATCCCGCTACCACCGCGCAGGACTCGGCGGGCGCCTGGTCGCGCCAGCCGTTTGCCGGCAACCAGATTCCCACCAGCCGCTTCGACCCGGCCTACAAGAACTTTATCAGCCACAATCCCTATACGCCGCAAAACCAGAATCCGGCGCTCATTGGCTACAACGGGGCGACCGGGCCTACGAACAACCTGGTTTCTCCCACGAACTACCGCTCCTGGCGCACCCGCTATGACGCCAAGATCGATCACCAGTTTGCGCCCAATCACCGCATGTTTGGCCGCTACTCTCACGTCCGCCACCGCTCCTGGCGCGACCGCTTGTCGCCGGAGATCGCCTGGGCCGAATTCGACTGGCGCGCCGTGAAGATTCCCATCGATCAGCGCAACATCGTGCTCTCGGACACCTACACCTTTAGCCCGACGCTGATCAACGAGGCGCGCCTCGGCTTCAACCGCCGCAAGGGGACCACCAGCCCGGTGACGATCGGCCAGGACTGGGCTAAGCAACTCGGCATTCCCGGAGTCAGCAACGAGAACTTCCCCTACTTCCAGTCCTGTAACAATCAGTCGAACTGCAATAGCGTCACCGGCTTTTCGATGTATTACCGCCAGGACGCACTTTCACGCAACTCCGAAGTGGGCGAGGACTTCACCTTTCAGGAGAACCTCACCAAGATCCTCCGTGGCCACACAGTGAAGTTCGGCTACGAAACCATCCGGACCCGCTTCAATTCGCTCGTGGCCGCCACACCGTCGGGCACCTATCGCTTCGGCGCCACCGATTTCCCGTTCCGCCAGAACACCGGAATCGCATTTGCGGCGTTCCAGCTGGGGTCCGTTAGCCAGGCGGAGTTCACGCAGGCCATGACGACGTGGCTGCCTCAGTGGTGGTCGCATGCCTTCTACATTCAGGACGATCTTAAGCTGAAGCGGAACGTTACGCTGAACCTCGGCCTCCGTTGGAGCTATGAGTCACCTTTCAACACGAAGTACGGCTTGCAATCGCAGTTCGATCCCACTGTCGCGGACCCGATCAGCGGCCGCATGGGCGCCATCACGCACCCGAAGACCGCGCTGGCGAAGCGCGACCTGAACAATTTCCAACCGCGCATCGGACTCGCCTGGCAGCTCCGGCCGAACCTGGTCTTCCGCTCTTCGTTCGGCATCATCACGCAGGACCTGATGACCAACGGAATCAACCAGAACTTCGAGGAGTACTTCGCCACCGCCAGTGTGCAGCAGGCGGTCGGCAACCCGAGTCCCGCGTTCTATTTGAGCCAGGGACCTGGCAGCGTCCGGTTCAATCTGAGCCCGGACGGCTCGGTACCCTTCGTGGGAACGAACTTTGGCGCGCGTAACGCCTCGTGGTTCGATCCGAACATGAAAATGCCTTACATCATGAACTGGTCGGGCGGCTTTCAATGGAACTTCACCAAGTCATGGTTGCTCGAAGTTCTCTACCAGGGATCGCGAGGCGTCCGGTTGCTCAACAACTGGGACATCAACCAGATTCCGCTCAACATTTCCACCGATCCGAACGTTCTGCGCACGATCTTCTCGGCGGCGCAGAACTACAAGCCTTATCCGCAGTTCGGCCAGATCCAGCACTACTCCAACTATGGCGACAACTCCTACCACGGCAACACGTGGCGCGTGGAGAAGCGCTATTCGGCCGGCCTGGTGCTGAACGCCTTCTACACGCTCTCGAAATCGCTGAACAACGGCGACAATGACGGCGGCGTCAGCGGCATCACCTTCTACAACCGCGCCCTGGAGAAGGGTCGCGCGAACTATGACATTCGCCACCGGTTTGTGTCCGTTATGACCTACGAACTTCCCTTCGGCAAGGGACGGAAGTTCATGGGCAACTCGAACAAAGTCGTCAACGCCCTCCTCGGCGGTTGGGACTTCGCATACACGCAAACCTTCCAGTCGGGTCCGCCCCAGACCATAAGCTTTGCCGGTAGCCCGAATCAGTATCTGCCCGGCGCT
>DASRHX010000121.1:0-4059 GCA_035650295.1 Bryobacteraceae bacterium
CTGGGCAAATAGGACGGCAGCAGCGGGGATCCATACCAGGGCAGTACCGACAATGGGAATGACGGAGACGACAGCAGCTGCGACGCCCCACAGAGCAGGCGAGGGGAGGCCAGCGATCCAGATGCCGATGCCACAGAGGACCCCCTGGGCCAACGATACGGCGACAATTCCGTTTACGCTGGCGACGATGGCGTTGTAACTGGTGCGGAGAAGTTCGGCGGTACGCACCGGGCCGAGGGGGAACCAGCGGAGCGTCTGGGAGTAAAGGTAGTTGCCGTCGCGGAGCGTAAAAAAGAAGGCGAGCAACATGACGACAAATTTGATGGCTCCGCTGGGTACCGATCCGATCACAACGAGCGCTTCGCGGAGCACGGCGGCGCCTCCTTGCACGACACGCGCGTTGATGACCTCTCCGAGTTCGGGCCCGGTCATGCCGAACCAGGCGGCGATGGTGCTAAGCGGGCGGTCCAATTCTTGGAGCATGCGATCCGTCCCGCCGTTGGCGGTGGCTGTACGGACGGCATCATATGCCTGGCGCAACTCCTCGCTGACGACAATAACAAGGAACGTGAGGGGTGTCAGGATGACCAGGAGCATTAAGACCGTGGATGCCAGTGAAGCAAGCGTTGGGCCGGAAACCCGCCGTTCGATGCGCTGATGAACCGGGAGGAAGATGAGAGCCAGCAGTCCGCCCATGAGAAGCGGTCCAGCAAAGGGGCTGACCAAAAGGTAGATTGCATACAGGGTCACCACCAGGAGAATCAGCAGCGTGATGCGGCGGACCTGTAATGATCCCATCTCATTCAAAATCATAACATGTTCACAATGAGAGAGATAGATGGAAGCGAAATAGGCGGAGCTGGACATAGCTGCTACTGTGAAGGCAGGTTTGAGGCTTTGAACTTGACAAGAGTCCACTCAAACTTAATAATAGGATCAGGCTAAATTGCAGCGCGGAACTGCCGATCTTCAATACGAGCGGGGACGTGCTGCCAAGGCTATCGAATTTTTTTGGTGACGGGGAAAGCCGTCTGAGCCCGCCGAGCCGGGCACCTGCCAGGAGGTTAACGCATGAGCAAAATTATTGGTATCGATTTAGGAACGACGAACAGCGTAGTCGCCGTGATGGAAGGCGGACAGCCGGTGGTGATCCCCAATCAAGAGGGCGGGCGGACGACCCCGTCGGTGGTTGGGTTTACCAAGTCGGGCGAACGACTGGTAGGCCAAGTGGCCAAGCGCCAGGCCGTCACCAATCCCGAGAATACTATCTATTCGATTAAGCGGTTCATGGGACGGCGGTTCGATGAAGTAACTCAGGAAACCAAACTCGTGCCGTATAAGGTCGTGGCGGGCGATCATGGCGATGCGCGCGTCGAGGTGAGCGGTAATAAGCAGTCGCCGCCGGAAGTGTCGGCGATGATCCTCGGCAAGCTGAAAGAAGCGGCCGAGGCATACCTGGGCGAAAAAGTGACCAAGGCGGTGATTACAGTTCCGGCCTATTTCAACGACGCGCAGCGCCAGGCGACCAAGGACGGGGGCAAGATCGCGGGCCTGGAGGTGATGCGCATCATCAACGAGCCGACGGCGGCGGCTCTTGCCTATGGCCTGGACAAGAAGAAGGACCAGACGATCGCCGTATTCGACTTTGGCGGCGGCACCTTCGACATCTCGATTCTCGAAGTGGGCGACGGCGTTGTGGAAGTTAAGTCGACGAACGGCGACACGCACTTGGGCGGCGACAACGTTGACCAACGGTTGATCGAATGGATCATTGACGAATTCAAGCGGGAGCAGGGAATCGATCTTTCGCGCGACCAGATGGCGCTGCAGCGGTTGAAGGAAGCGGCCGAGAAGGCCAAGATCGAATTGTCGACGCTGCTGGAAACCGAGATCAATCTGCCGTTCATTACGGCCGATGCTACGGGTCCGAAGCACTTGGTGCTGAAGATCACGCGCGCCAAGTTCGAGCAGATGATCGAGGACATTCTGCAGAAGGCCCTCGGGCCCTCAAAGCAGGCCTTGGCCGATGCCGGATTGACGCCGCAGCAGATCGACGAAGTGGTCATGGTCGGTGGCTCGACGCGCATCCCGCGCGTGCAGACCTTGGTGCGCGAACTGTTTGGCAAGGATCCGAACAAGACTGTGAACCCGGATGAGGTCGTGGCCGTGGGTGCCGCGGTGCAAGGCGGTGTACTGGCGGGCGAAGTGAAGGACGTGCTGCTGCTTGACGTCACCCCGCTGTCGCTGGGTATTGAAACGCTCGGCGGCGTGTTCACCAAGCTGATTGAGCGCAACACGACGATCCCGACGCGCAAGAGCGAGGTATTCTCGACGGCGGCCGACAATCAGACATCGGTAGAGATCAAGGTCTATCAGGGCGAGCGCGCCATGGCGCGGGACAATCGGCTGTTGGGTGTCTTTCAACTGGTGGGCATTCCTCCGGCGCCGCGCGGCGTGCCGCAAGTGGAGGTCACCTTCGACATTGACGCGAACGGTATTTTAAACGTGAGCGCCAAGGATCGGGCTACCAGCAACGAGCAGAAGATTACGATCACATCGAGCTCCGGCCTGAGCAAGGAAGAGGTCGAAAAAATGGCGCGGGATGCCGAGTCCCACGTTGCCGACGACCGAACCCGCAAAGAAGAGATCGAGTTGCGCAACCAGGCAGACTCGATGGTCTACAACGTCGAGAAGATGTTGCGCGAGCACCGCGAGAAGATCAGCGAGGCCGACGCCGCGGCCGTGGAAGCCGCGGTTGCCGAGACGAAGAAGGCGATCGAAGAGGGCGGCAAGGAGAAGATCCAGTCCGCCATGGACAAACTGACGCAGGGTTCGCACAAACTGGCCGAAGCAATGTACAAGGCATCGGCGCCGCCGAGCGGCGACGGCGGACCGGGCGCGGGCGCACCGGGCGGAGCGCCAGGTGCTGGAACCCAGGGCGGCGAGAAGCCGGCCGACAACGTCGTGGACGCCGAGTTCGTCGACGTAGAAGACAAGAAGTAATCGTTCTAAAGGGAGGGCCGGAGGGAGTGAGCTACTCTCTCTCCGGCGCTTACCATGAAACCGAAGCACGAATATTATGAGACGCTCGGGCTGAAACGGGGGGCTTCCGAAGACGAAGTTCGGAAGTCCTATCGCAGGCTTGCGCGCAAGCATCATCCGGACCTGAACCCAGGGGACAAGGCGAGCGAAGACCGTTTCAAAGAGGTGCAGGAAGCCTATGACGTACTGAGCGACGCCAAGAAGCGCCAGATGTACGACCAATTCGGCTTCTACTCGGAATCTGGGTTTCCCAGCGCGGAAGCGCAGCAGGGTCCGGGGGGAGGATTCGGGTTTAGCGGCTTCGACTTTACCGACATGTTCACCAACGCGGGCGGGGGACGGGCCGGCTCGCGGCCCGAGGACCTTGGCCAGGAGGGTGGCGGGTCGAAGTTCAGCGATATTTTCAGCCAGTTTTTCGGCGGCAACCGCAGAACACAGCGGCACGCGGAAAAGGGCGCGGACCTTGAGTACACCTTGAACATCGACTTCTGGCAAAGCATGAAGGGTACTCAGGCGAAGTTGAACATCACTCGCCAGGAGCAATGCCTCGCCTGCCGTGGCAGCGGTCATGCGGGCGGGAACAACGTGGTGTGCCCCGGTTGCAATGGCAGTGGCACGGTGACGCAGCAAGCCGGGGCGATGAAGTTCAATCTAAGCTGTCCCCGATGTGAAGGAACGGGCCGGCTGCGCAATGTTTGCCAGAACTGTCATGGCGAAGGCCGCGTGGCCTCACAAGAAGCCGTGGACGTGCGGATTCCGGCCGGCGTGCAGGGTGGTGACCGGTTACGGGTGGCGGGCAAAGGTAATGCGGGCACAATGGGCGCGCCGGCGGGCGATCTCTACATCACTGTGCGCGTGGAGCCGCACGCCTTCTTCCACCGCCAGGGCGACGACATTCAGATCGAGATTCCCGTTACGGTATGGGAGGCCGCGCTCGGCACCAAGATCGAGGTGCCAACTATTGATGGCCGGGCGTTATTGAAGATTCCGCAGGGAACTCAGAACGGGCAGAAATTC
>DASRHX010000122.1:0-5877 GCA_035650295.1 Bryobacteraceae bacterium
GGAGTACGGCGTCCTTGACCCCGCGATTGGGGATTGATAGTCTCTCCGCAAAGGTTAAGGAGGTGTGGATTTGTCTCGAAGACAACAATTAATTCTCGTGCCGTTGGCCCTGTGGGTTTGCATTCCCGCTATCGGGCAAACCACCTTCGCCACGATCACCGGTAACATTACGGACGCCACGGGCGCGGCCGTACCGGGGGCATCTGTGTCGGCAGTACACAAGGATTCCAATTACCAGTACACGGCACGATCGAATTCAGCCGGGACATATACGCTCGCTCAGTTGCTGGAAGGGGAGTACACGGTACGCGTGCGATCGGCGGGGTTCCGTGAGTTCGTGGCACAGCAACTTGTCCTGGTCTCGATGGATGTGCGGCGGTTGGATGTGCAGTTGCAGGTAGGCGCCGTGGAGACGAGCGTGGAAGTGACTGCCGGTGCGTCGCTGATCGAAACGGAAACGGCGCGCATCTCCGATTCCAAATCGGCGCGGCAGATCAACTCGCTTCCGCTGAATACGCGGTCGCTGTGGAACTTCGTGGGGTTGTCGCCGGGCGTAGTACAGGCGGGCAACGAGTCCTCGACCCGGAGGTTCGCAGGATCCCGAGCGAACCAGTCCGACGCTTCCATCGATGGGATCACGCTCTCCAATCAGTACGACGGGACGCAGATATCGCCCTTGGTGTCCCAGGTGGAGTCGTTTGAGGAAATACGCATCGACATGGCGAATAACACTGCCGAATTTGGCGGCATTGGACAGGTCACCATCGTTTCGAAATCGGGGTCAAACAGCCTGCACGGTTCGGCGTTCGACTACTATTCGACGCCGTGGTTCCGGGCGCGCAATGCATTCGCGGCGCAGAGGGGAACGGGCATCCGGCATAACCCCGGGTTCTCGATTGGAGGGCCGATCTACATTCCCAAGGTCTATGACGGCCGGAATCGCAGCTTTTTCTTCCAGTCGTTTGAAACGACAAGGGGGTCGCTGATTTTATCGAACCGGAATGCGGCGGTACCTCTCGAGCCGTGGCGTTCAGGAGATTTTTCTCGCGAAGCGGCGATCCGTGATCCCTTCAACAGCAGCGCCCCGTTTGCGGGGAACCGCATTCCTGCGTCGCGGCTCAACACAGTCTCGCAAAAGATTCAATCCCGATTCTATCCGTTACCCAATTTCGGAGATACCACGCGGTTCAACACAAATAATCACCGAATCCAGACGCAGCGTCCGTTCGATCCCAACACTTACGTGACAACGAGGCTCGATCATCGGTTTAACGACAAACATTTCATTTTCGGGCGGTACATCTGGAACCGCTCGCATTCGAGGGACTTTGACAGCGTGCTGCCGGCGATCGGCCAGCGGTGGCAAACACGCGACACCAGCGCCGTGAATCTTTCCTATACGTTCACGATCAAAACTAACCTCTTGCTGGAGTCGCGCTGGGGATATGCGTACAACGACAATCCACGCCATGGTCCGTTGATGGGCTTGGAAGTGGTTAAGGACTTGGGGCTCACGGGGTTGTCGCCCAATGTGCCGGATGTCAATGGCGTTTTTCAAGTCAGTTTCCAGAATTTGGCGGTCACCGGCATCGCGCAGACGCAATGGCGCCACCCTGGTTTCAAGAACTTGGCTCAGCAATTTCAGGAGCAACTGAGTTGGTTCCGTGGCCGCCACAACATCAAGGCAGGGCTCATCGCGGGCAGAACGCTATATGAAGACTGGCAGATGCCGACAAATCTGTTCGGTGCGGCGACGTTCTCAAATCGTTTCACCGGGCACTCCTACGCGGACTTCTTGCTGGGTATCCCGACCACCTCCTCGCGCGCTGCGGCGAACCTGTTCATCAACCGGGTGCGGTGGAATTGGGATTTCTTCGCGACGGACGAGTGGAAGGTCCGTCAGAACCTGACCGTGAATATCGGTATGCGATTCGAGATGCATCCGGCGTGGGTGGAAGGTAACGGACAACAGGCGAACTTCGATGTGACTTCGGGGAAGATCGTCGTGCCGGACGGCTCATTGAACAAAGTGAGTCCGCTGCTGCCCAAGGGCTACGTGGATATCGTCGAGGCGTCGTCGCTCGGCTACCACCCGAAGCGGATCCTCACGAATGAGTACAACAACCTTGCCCCGCGAGTTGGCATCGCGTGGCGTCCATTGGGACCAAACACCGTGGTCCGCACCGGTTTCGGAATCTTCTATGACATCGTGCCGCGCGCGGTTTCAGCCGGAGGAGCGCCGTTCATTGTCAATGAGCCGAACCATACCAACTCGCTGAATTCGCCGGAGGTGATTCTGCCGGTGGTATTTCCGACTTCCGTAGCGGGTCCCACGACAATTACTCTTCCCGGCGCCGTACGGAGGGATTTGCGGACGCCGTATTCGATGCAATATAACTTCACGATCGAGCATCAACGCTGGGACACCGGCTTCCGCGCGTCTTACATCGGCACCAACACGCGGCAGGGCGAGTGGGGCTACAACATCAACCAGCCGGTACCCGACGGACGGTTGTTCGCGGACAAGCCGCGGCTGTTTCCACGGTATCCGGCGATCACGTACCAATCCAACGGCGCGGGGCATCAGTACAACTCACTAACGCTCGAAGCCGAGCGTCGCTTCGTCAAGGGGTTGGGTTATCAGCTCTCCTGGGTATGGGCGCGCGATATCGGCGACCTGGAGCGAAGCGAGACACCGGAGAACGCATACGACCGGGCCCGCGAACGATCGGTGTGGCTGGACATACCGACACACCGGGTGACAGGCAACCTGATCTACGAGTTTCCGTTCGCCAAGAGCGCGCGCGGCGTCAAGGGCGCGTTGTTGAAGGGCTGGGAGTGGAACTCGGTGTACAGCTTCTTCTCCGGCGAATTTCTGACGCCACAGTGGACGGGAAACGATCCAACCGGCACGGCCTTTACTAACAGCCGGACACCGGCACAGGTAACGATTCGGCCGAATCATTTGCGTGACGCCAACCTGCCCACGTCGGCGCGTTCGACAAATCAGTGGTTCGACGTCGCGGCGTTTGCGGCGCCCACGCCGGGATTCTACGGCACGTCGGCGAAAGGCGTGATCAAGGCGCCCGGTTCGGCAATCCTGAACGTCGGCCTGGCCAAGCACTTCACGCTCTGGGAGCGGGCTCGCCTGCGCTGGGAGATGACCGGAACGAATTTCTTCAATTCAACCAATTTGAACAACCCGGCTACGAACATCACATCGGTGGGCGGAGCGGGTGCGATCACCGGAGCGGGCGGCGAGCAGGATCTCGACGCCGGCGGGCCGCGTTCCTTCCGCATGGGACTGAGGATGGAGTGGTAGATTTCAGCGCTTAAATTCGAGGAAATACTGGTGTGGCAGAAAGGTGTGCGCCGCCGTCTGGTGGAATCCCGCGGCGGAGAGTTCGCCGCGCACCTGGTCCTCTGATAGCTTCATGGCCGCGGGCGGACCAACGGCGAGCTGGCGCTTGTGAAAGTCGACGATGACGATGCGACCGCCTGGCTTGATGGCGCCAGCAAGTTTCCTGTAATAAGCGTCGCGGTGGTCAATGTGGTGAAGCACATTGCAGATAAATACGGTGTCGACCGAGGCCGCCGGAAGTTTCGGGTCGTGGGCCGCGGCGAGCACCGCTTCAATCTTGTCGCCTGTTGTTTTCGCCAGTAGCGCTTCGTCAATATCGACTGCGTAAACTTTCGCCACGTGCCGGGCGAAGCGGCGCGTGAAGTAGCCGGACCCGGCTCCAATGTCGGCAATCACCTCAGTTGGCTTGAGTTTTGGCGCCTCGATCACTTCCTGAGGTTTCTGCCAGGCGTCGCGCGAGGGATCTCCCAGGATCTTCGCATACTCATCGGCCGAGCGCGGCGGATGTTGCTGATGATGGACCTGTGCGGAAGCCAAAGCCGCCACAAACACCAATGAGGCTCTCATACGTTGGCGGTTCTCCTCTTGCCGTAGACGAAGTAGATCGCCAATCCGATAGCAAGCCAGACGACGAACCGCAACCAGGTTTCCAGGGGCAGGCTGAGCATGAGCAGCAGGCACATCGCAATCGACATCAATGGGAGCAGCGGCACAAGCGGGACACGGAAAGATCGAGGCCGATTCGGCTGCGCGCGACGTAGGACGATGACACCCACGCTGACAACGATAAAGGCAAAGAGTGTACCGATGTTAGTAAGGTCGGCGAGAGTGCCGATATCGAGAATTCCCGACGGGATGCCAACCAGAATGCCAGCAACGATGGTGCTGATATAAGGCGTCTTGAAACGCTTGTGGACTTTGGAAAATGCGTCGGGGAGAAGCCTGTCACGGGACATCGCAAACCAAACGCGCGCCTGGCCGAACTGAAACACGAGGAGCACGCTCAACATTCCGGCAACAGCGCCCACCGAGACAATGCGGCGGAGACTTTCGAGGCCGACGCTTCTGAGTGCCTCAGCAACCGGCGCGGCATTACCGAGCGTCTTGTAGTTGGCGATTCCCGTGAGGACGAGCGCGACGGCAACATAAAGGATGGTGCAGGCCAGCAGCGATGCGATGATCCCGATGGGGAGGTCGCGCTGGGGATTCCGGCACTCCTCGGCGGCTGTGGAGACGGAATCGAAACCGATGTAGCTGAAAAAGACAATTGCGGCGCCGGTCATCACGCCGCTGAATCCGTTGGGCATGAACGGTTGGTAGTTGTCATAGTTGATGGCACTCGATGCGCCGAATACAAAGATGAGAATCGCGACAACTTTGACCGCAACCATCAGATTGTTCGCGCCCGCCGATTCACTGACACCGCGAACCAAGAGCACGGTGAGCGCCATGATGATGAGGAATGCGGGAAGGTTGAACCACGCGCCTGTGGCCTCACCGTTGACGAACATCGGCTCAGAAAGTTCGCGTGGCAAGTGTACGCCAAAAATGGAGTCGAGTATCTGATTGAAGTACGCGGAAAAGCCAACGGCAACGGCCATGTTGCCCACGGCATATTCGAGAATCAGGTCCCACCCAATGATCCAGGCGAAGAGTTCGCCGAGTGTGGCGTAGGCGTATGTGTACGCGGAGCCTGCAATCGGAATCATCGAGGCGAGCTCGGCGTAACAGAGGGCGGCAAAACTGCACGCAAGCGCGACGAGGATAAACGAGAGCGCGATGCCGGGACCCGCGCCGGGGCGTCCCATGGTCGAAGCAACGTCGAATCCGTTACGCAGCAAGTCTAGAACGGGGGCATGAAGGATCGACGCGAACGAGAGAGTCTGGCCGGCGGCAGCGGTGCCAGTGAGTACGAAGATGCCGGAGCCGATGACCGCGCCCACGCCGAGGGCGGTGAGGCTCCACGGACCAAGCGTCTTGTTCAGTCGACGGTCGGGGAGTTCGCTCGATGCGATCAGTGCGTCGATGTTCTTGGTCCGGAACAGTTGGCCCATCGCATGAGGATACACGGAATCGGGAGTGGGGGCGTCAGTGGAAGAGCTCCTTTTCAAGCTGCTTCATATTTATGTTCACGTAGAACGGATGGGGGTTGAACTGCCTCGACCTGGCCCTAAAAGTGAAATTTGGATTATCCGAATTCATGTGGTCAAAGACAACCAGCCCGAGCCCCATCGTCACGCATAGCGACTCCAGTCGATCAAGATCGTCCTTCTGTGAGTTCGCAGGGACTACGATATAGGATTTGTGCGAAAACAAAGTGTACGCGCACGCCTGTCCAAATGCGGTAACCAGTGCACCGCCATCTACTTTCACTTCAGCCGAGAGGATGACAGTGGGAAACTTGACGACATCACTCTCTCGAGCTTTCTGAACTCCAATCACATCTGGAGTGCCCCACTTAACTCCAAACTTACTGCCCCCAACAGGGCAAGCTTTGGAACAATCCTCTTCCTCCT
>DASRHX010000123.1:0-8755 GCA_035650295.1 Bryobacteraceae bacterium
TGCTGGAATGGGGCATTACCGAGTTCCAGATCGACTCGGTATATGAGCCCGCGTTTCGCTAGATCCTCAAACCGAGATTTACTAACCCCTTCGGGGGAGGGGGTTTCCGATGTCCAACTGCTATAATAGAGCTACACTCTATGCCTATTGCTCCTGCTGGGCCAAGAGGTGGCCAGTCTAAACAAATCCTCCTCCTGACCCCTCGCGGCTTCTGCGCCGGTGTTGTGCGCGCAATCGATGTGGTGAAGATCGCCCTCCGCCTCTTCGGCTCGCCCATCTATGTGCGCAAAGAGATCGTTCATAACCGCCATGTCGTGGACGAGTTGCGTTCTCTTGGCGCCATCTTCGTCGACGAGTTGGAGGAAGTGCCATCGGGTGCGCGAGTAATTTTCAGCGCGCACGGCGTGGCCCCCGAGGTCCGCCGGGAAGCAGCCGCACGCAAGCTCGACATTATCGATGCCACCTGCCCGTTGGTTACCAAGGTTCACCTCGAGGCCCTGAAGTTCGCCCGCGAAGGCTACACAATTCTGCTCATCGGCCACCGCGATCACGACGAAGTCATCGGAACCATGGGCGAAGCGCCCCAATCTACCATCGTCATCACCGGCGAAGCCGAAGCCGCCGCCGTTGAGGTGCCGGACCCCGACCGCGTTGTTTATCTGACGCAAACCACGCTCAGCCTCGACGAAACCACGGGCATCGTCAGCATCCTCAAGCAACGCTTCCCGAAGATGCACGGCCCGCCGGCGCAGGACATCTGCTATGCGACCGAGAATCGCCAGCTCGCCGTCAAAGCTGTCGCACCCCGCGTCGATCTTTTACTCGTTGTCGGCTCGCAAAACAGCTCAAATTCGCGACGCATGGTCGAAGTTTGCGCAAATCATGGCGTCCCCGCCTTCCTCGTCGACGATGAGCGCGATCTGCAGGGCCATTGGTTCGACGCCGCCTCTGTCGTCGGTGTCACGGCCGGCGCTTCGGCGCCGGAGAATCTCGTCCAGGGACTCATATCCGCCCTGGGCAGAGAATACGGCTTCCACTCCGTCGAAGAAGTCGAAATCAAGGATGAGGACGTGCGGTTCTCTCTTCCATCGGAACTCAACGCGGCCTCGCAGAGACTCACCACGATCAACATATGAGCAGTACCGGCTTACAACTGGCTCATTCCCTCGATACCAACTGCGAGCGGGCCATTCGGAAGGCGGTACAGTCCCTTTCCGCTGCTCAGCATGCAGACGGCTACTGGTGGGGTGACCTCACCGCCGACAGCACGCTCGAATCCGACTACATCCTTCTGCAACTCTGGCTTCATCCGCCGCAACAGGGCGTCTGGAATCCGCCCAACCGCGCGCAAATCGACCGCGCCGTGGGAACGATCCTGCGCCGGCAACTTCCCGATGGTGGTTTCAACATTTATGCCGGCGGTCCCACCGATCTCAGCGCCACCGTCAAAGCTTACTTCGCGCTGAAACTTTGCGGGCTCGGCTTCGACGACCCACGCCTCGCGCGCACGCGCGAACTCATCCTCTCGCTCGGTGGCATCCAGAAGGCCAACAGCTACGTCAAAATCAACCTCAGCCTGTTCGGCCTCTATCCACGTCAGTTCACGCCCACCATTCCTCCCGAGCTCATTCTGTTCGGCGACTTCATCTATGAGATGTCGTCCTGGTCGCGTGCCATCGTTGTTCCGCTAGCCATTGTTCATTCGGCCAATCCGAGCCGCCCCGTGCCCGAAGGCTTTGACCTCCAAGAACTGTGGGGGGAAGGCGATCCGCCGCGCTTCATTAATGGGGAAGGCTTCTTTAGTTGGCGCAATTTCTTTCTCACTCTCGACGCTGCGTTGAAAGTGTGGGAACGTGCGGGCTCCACCGCGCTGCGCCGCAAAGCGATCCGCGAGTGCGAGGCCTGGATGATTGAGCGCACCCGCTACTCAGGCGGCCTCGGCGCGATCTACCCGCCCATGATGTACGCCATTATGGCTTTCGACGTTCTCGGCTACGCCGCCGATCATCCGGACCGCCTGGAAGCCATCCGTCAATTCAATTCGCTCATGGTCGACGACGAGCGTGGCTTCTTCTTCCAGCCCTGTTTCTCACCCGTTTGGGACACAGCCATTCTCACGCATGCGATGGGCGAAAGCGGCGCGGCCGCGGCCCCGGTGCTGGTGAACGCGGCGTCCTGGCTCCTCACCAAAGAGGTTCGCCGCAAGGGCGACTGGAGCGTCAAGCGTCCCAATATCGAACCATCGGGTTGGTACTTCGAGTTCGCCAACGAATTCTATCCCGACATCGACGATACGGCGATGGTGCTGCTGGCTCTGCGTCACGCGCGCAGTTCCAACCGCGAGCAACAACGTAAGGTTGTCGAACGTGCTACGCGGTGGCTTCTCGCGATGCAATCCAAAGACGGTGGTTGGGCCGCCTTCGATGTCGACAACAACTGGAATATGTTGAGCGACGTTCCCTTCGCCGACCACAACGCCATGCTCGATCCTACTTGCCCCGACATCACCGGCCGCGTGATGGAAGCGCTGTGCGCAAGCGGCGTCAGGCCCGACAACCCCGCCATCGTGCGTGGCGCCGAGTACCTCATGCGCACGCAAGAGGCCGACGGTAGTTGGTACGGACGCTGGGGCGTCAACTACATCTACGGTACCTTCCTCGCTCTGCGCGGTCTGCGCGCCGCTGGAGTCAGCGACCGCGAAGCAGCCATCTTGCGTGCGGGCGAATGGCTGCGGTGCGTGCAAAACGCCGACGGCGGGTGGGGCGAAAGCTGCGCCAGCTATGATCAGAATACGTTCGTCGCGGCGCCCAGCACGGCCTCGCAAACCGCTTGGGCAGTGCTTGGCCTGATCGCCGGCGGCGACACCAACAGCCTAAGTGTCCAGAAGGGCGTTGAGTACCTGATCGACACGCAGGGCAACGACGGCCGCTGGAAGGAAGAACTTGCCACGGGCACCGGCTTCCCGCGCGTCTTCTACCTCCAATACCATCTCTACCGCGACTCCTTTCCGCTGCTCGCGCTTTCCACGTACCGTAACGTTCACAAAAGCGTGCGGCGGTAACGCGGCCATCATGCCACGCACCCTCGTAACTGGTGCCTCGGGCTTCCTCGGCTGGCACGTTGCCCGCGCGCTGGAGGAACGCGGCCACTCGACGCGCCTGCTGATGCGTGGCACGAGCGCGGCCGTTGGGCTGCAGGGTGAAATTGTGCGCGGCGATCTACGCGACCCAGCTTCGCTCCGCGACGCCGTCGCCGATTGCGGCACTGTCTACCACGTCGCCGCGGACTATCGCCTGTGGTCCAAAGATCCTGGCGAGCTCTACGCCTCCAATCTCGACGGCACGCGCAATTTGATGCTGGCCGCGTGGCAGGCGCGCGTTGAGCGCTTCGTCTACACTTCCACCGTAGGCTGCATCGGCATTCCAGCCTCCGCGCCCGGCGATGAGGCCACGCCCGTCACGCTCGAAGACATGACAGGCCACTACAAGCGTTCCAAGTTTCTCGCCGAACAGTACGCGATGGCCGAGGCCAAGCGCGGCCGCCCCATCGTCATCGTCAACCCCACTGCCCCGATCGGGGACCACGACGTCAAACCCACGCCCACCGGCAAAATCATTCTCGACTTTCTTCGTGGCAACATGCCCGCTTTCGTCGACACCGGACTCAACCTCGTTGATGTGCGAGACTGCGCATTGGGACATTTGCTCGCGGCTGAACGTGGCGCTCCCGGAGAACGCTACATCTTGGGAGCGGAGAACCTCACCTTGCAGCAGATTCTTCAACGCTTGTCTCCGCTTTGTGGGCGCCCCGCGCCAACTGTCCGCATACCCTATCCCGCCGCTTATTCCTACGGGTTGCTCAGCACCGGCTGGGCTCATCTTACCGGCCACGAACCACGTGCCCCCATCGAAGGCGTGCGCATGGCGCGCAAGAAAATGTGGGTCTCTCACGATAAGGCCGAGCGCGAGCTCGGCTTTCAGCCGCAACCCGTCGGCGATGCTCTCGCCCGTGCCGTCGCCTGGTTCCGCGACAACGGCTACTGCTGACATGCCATCCCCCGAGCCCATCACCGTTCTTATGGTCGCCGCCGAGCGTCGAGAGTTCTCCGGCTTCGCGCGCAAGCTCGAGCGCCTCCGCATGCTCGGCTGGGGACTCGACTATGCGGCCGAAGGCTCGCACGGCGGCGCGCGATTTCTCATGGCCGCCAACGGAGCCGGATCGAAGCTGGCTCTCCTTGCCGCCGAACGCGCAGTCGTCCATGCGCGTCCCGATCTACTTATCAGCGCCGGCTATTGCGGAGCGCTCGCTCCTCATCTCCGGATCGGCGATATCGTCGCCTGCCAACAAGCCGAAGGACAACCCGGCGAGATCCTCGGCGTCGATCAGATCGTCACTTCGGCTGCCGATAAGCTTCGCGCGTTCCAACAAACCTCCGCTGCCGCTGTCGATATGGAGTCGCATGCCCTGGCTCAATTCGCCGCGCGGAACGGCATCCCGTTCCGAATCATCCGCGCCGTGAGCGATGAGGCCCACCAGGACTTGGGCCTCGACCTCAACCGCGCGCGCGACCGCGACGGCCGCATCCGCGATCTCAGCGTTTTGCACCTTGCCCTTCTGCGGCCGTGGTCGGGGTTGCCCGCCTTGATCCGGCTCGCGTCCAACGCCTCGTTCGCGTCACAAAGATTGGGAGACTTTCTTGCCAGCACTCGCTTCGACTGAGCCCATTCCCAAAATCATGAAGGCCGCCGTTTATCACGGCCAAAGCACCGTTGCGATAGATGATGTCGATGTCCCCGCCATCGGCCCCGGCGAAATCCTGATTCGCGTCGAGTCTTGCGGTATTTGCCATACGGACCTCAAGAAGATCGAATACAACTTATTGCCGCCTCCGCGCATCTTCGGCCATGAGACCGCGGGCGTGGTTGCCGCTATTGGCGAAGGCGTTACCTCCATTGCGGTTGGCCAACGCGCCGCCGTTTTCCATCACATTCCGTGCGGCGATTGCTTCTACTGCGAGCGGAAGCTCTATGCACAATGCCCGGTCTACAAGAAAGTCGGAGTCACGGCCGGTTTCGAACCCGCCGGCGGCGGCTTCGGCCAATACGTCCGTGTAATGGATTGGATCGCACGCCGAGGCGTGGTCGCGATCCCCGATCACATCACCTACGATCAGGCCAGCTTCATCGAACCAGTCAATACGTGCGTTAAGGCCGTCTCCATCGCCGAAACACAACCGGGCGATTTTGTTTTGGTCCAGGGCCAGGGCCCCATCGGCCTGATCTTTACCATGCTCTTGAGCCGGCGCGGCGCGCGTATCGCCGTCACCGATACCATCCCCGAGCGCCTCTCTCTGGGCCGCCGATTCGGCGCCGAAGAAGCTTGGAATCCGCGCGAGGTCAACGTCGCCGAATCAATGAAGTACTTCGCCGCGGGACGCGGAGCCGATTTCGTCATCGCTGCAACTTCAGCGCCCGGCCTCGTTAACGAAGCACTCGCCTCCAGCCGCCCAGGCGCACGCATTCTTTTATTCGCCCAAACTTCGTCCAAAGAACGCCTTGATGTCTCCGGAGCCGACATCTGTGTGGGTGAACGCACTCTATTTGGTTCCTACAGCGCCGATGTTGATCTCCAAGCCGAGTCCGCGCGCCTTGTGTTCAGTGGCGATCTGCCCGTTAACCAGCTCATTTCTCACCGGATTCCTCTCGGCCAAATTGAGCGTGGTTTTACGCTCGCGTTGCATCCTGACGCGCAATCGTTGAAAATTATAGTTCAGCCACAGAGGATCTTTTAAGTGAAGACTCAGATGATGGCCGCTGTGCTGTACGGCAAGGAAGACCTGCGCGTACAGGAAGTGGCCGTTCCCCAGATCGCTGCGGGAGATGTGTTGGTGAAAGTTCGGGCCGCCCTGACATGCGGCACGGACGTTAAGGTATTTCGCCGAGGCTATCACGCCCGCATGATCGTGCCACCCGCGTTGTTCGGCCACGAACTCGCCGGCGACGTCGTCTCTGTTGGCGACGCCGTCACCAAGTTCCGCCCCGGCGATCGCATCGTGGCCGCCAACTCCGCTCCCTGTGGAGAATGCCATTACTGCCGCAAGGGCAATCAGAATCTTTGCTCCGATTTGCTCTTCAACAACGGCGCTTACGCTGAGTTCATGCGAATCCCCTCACGCATTGTCGAGCGCAACACTTATCTGGTTCCCCATCACGTCACATATCAGGACGCCGCGCTCATCGAACCGCTTGCCTGCGTTATGAAGGGCGTCGAGGAAAGCGGGCTGAAACCCGCCGATGATGTCGTCGTCATCGGCCTCGGCCCCATCGGTCTCATGTTTGTCCGTCTGGCCAAAGTACGTGGTGCGCGCGTGATTGCCGTCGGCCGCCGCAAGACACAGGTCGACCGCGCGGCGCGAATGGGCGCCGATGAGGTAATCGTCAGTGCCGGCGACACGGATGTGGTCGAAGAGGTCCGCAAACTTACCAGCGGCCACGGCGCCGATGTCGCTATCGAAGCCGTCGGCATTCCGGAAACTTGGGAACAGGCGGTGCGCATGGTCCGCCGCGGCGGCGTCGTCAACTTCTTCGGAGGTTGCCCAAACGACAGCCGCGTGACCCTGGAAACGTCGCTGCTCCACTATTCCGAGATCACCTGCAAGGCCAGCTTCCATCACACGCCCGCGCTCATCCAACGCGCGCTTGAATCGGTCTCGCGTGGCGAGATTCGCGCCTCCGATTTCGTCAACCGCGTCGAGCCGCTGGTCAACCTGCTCGAAGTCATGCGCTACCTCATGAGCCACAACGGCCACATGAAAACCGCCATCATTCCCTAAGCCGTGCCCGGATTTCTGGAGCCAGCGCAGTTCGTCCGCGACAACTTCTCCATGCACCGCAGTTGGCGGCGCGACGAATCGCTCGCCTACACTCGCTGGCTCGCCACGCATCACTACGAGAACTTCCACATCGTGAGTTTTCTTCTGCCGAAGAACCTTCACCAGGATTTCTACAACGTCTACTCGTTTTGCCGTTGGGCCGACGACCTGGGCGACGAGATGGGCTCTCGCGAAGAATCGTTGCGCCTGCTTACATGGTGGCGTTCACTCACGCATGCAGCGTTTTCCGGCCATACTTCGCACCCCGTCTTCACCGCGCTCTTTGCTACCATCGAACGGCACTCCCTTCCTGCCGAGCCCTTTTTGGATCTCATTACCGCGTTCGAACAGGACCAGCGCATCACCCGCTACCCCAACTGGGATGAAGTCTTTGCCTATTGCCGTTACTCCGCGAATCCGGTGGGACGTCTCGTGCTCTATCTCTGTGGATACCGCGACGTCGAGCGCCAGCGCTTGAGCGACTCGACCTGCACGGCTCTTCAACTCGCCAACTTCTGGCAGGACGTCTCCGTCGACTGGCAAAAGGATCGCGTCTATCTTCCGCAAGATCTGCTCGCGCGCCACGGAAGCTCTGATGCCGAAATCGCCGCGGGAACTCCCACGCCGGCCTTTCGAGCCGCCTTGCGCGAGGCCGTATCCGTCGCCCGCGCGCGCTTTCATGAAGGGTTGCCTCTCGCCCGCATGGTCAACCGCCGCCTCTCGTTAGATCTCGAGCTCTTCAGCCGGGGCGGCTTAAAAATTCTCGACAAGATTGAGAGTGCCGGCTACGACGTCCTCACTGCGCGCCCGAAGATTTCCAGAAGCGAGCGCGTGAAGCTTCTCATGCAAGGACTCCTCCGATGGGCCGTGAACCGGGCGGCGTGACTCTCGATGTAAGCTACGAGCACTGCCGGGCCCTTGCCCGTGGATCGAGCTTTTACCCGGCATTCTTCCTCGTCGACGCGCCCCGCCGCCGCGCCCTATGGGCCATCTACGCCTTCAACCGCCGTTGCGACGATTTGAGCGACGGCCCCAACGCCAGCCTCGACTCGCTCGCCGGCTGGCGTTCGCAGCTCGAACAGGCTCTCGCCGGCAACTCGCCCCAGCACCCCATCTGGCCCGCTTTCATCGATTCTGTCGCTCGATACAAAATCCCCCATTCCTGTTTTTACGACATGATCGAAGGCGTATCCTCCGATCTCCGCGAATCGACCAAAGCCACTTACGACGATCTATACCGGTACTGCTACCGCGTCGCCAGCGTTGTCGGTATATCGGTTGTATCGATCTTCGGCGCGCACACCCCTCAAGCCCACAAACTCGCCGAGCAATGCGGCGTCGCAGTCCAACTCACCAACATCCTCCGCGACGTCGCCGAAGACCACGCCCTTGGCCGCGTCTATCTGCCGCAAGAGGACCTCGCCCGCTTCGGCGTCACCTCCATCGGCGATTCCCCCGCTATGCGCGAACTCCTGCGCTTCGAAGCCGCCCGCGCCCGCGAACTTTTCCAACACGCCCGCGAACTCCCCTCGCACGTCGAACCACGCACCCGCCCCTGCCTGCGAGCGTTGCTTGGTACCTACGCGACCCTGCTGGACAAGATTGAACAGCGAAACTACGACGTCTTTGGCGAACGAGTGCGGTTGAGTGGACCGGAGAAGATTTTGATGCTGACGAAGGCGCTGGTCCAACGATAGACTCGCGCTAAACTGAAGCCATGGCTAAGCTGGTCACCGATCCGAAGAGTCTACCCGAGCGGACAACGCCAATTCCCGGCGCAAAACCCCCGGTGTCCTTGCTCCCATACAAGGATCTCGGCCATCCGGAAGAGGTTGAAGAGTTCCACCGCCTGATCCGCGAAATTCGCCGCCAGCCAAACTCGCT
>DASRHX010000124.1:0-3035 GCA_035650295.1 Bryobacteraceae bacterium
CGTGTGCTGGCGGCGTCGTATCCGTTGATCACCAAAACGGAAGCGGAGACGACAGGAGCGGCAGCCATTACCTAGGTGGAAGCGATGAGCGACGAGACGCGGAAGCATGAATTTGAACTAATCCTGGACGCGCCGCCAGAAGAGGTTTGGCGTGCGGTGACCACGGGCGAGGGGATCCGGCAATGGTTCGCACCCATGGCGGAAGTCGAACCAGGACCAGGCGGCAAGGTGACGGTAGGGTGGGGCCCGGGGATGGAGGGTACCGCGCCTATCACGGGGTGGGAGCCCGGCTCGCGCTTCGCCTGGACAGAAGACCATGGGCCGGGCGGCAAACGGGTGATGGAATTCACTCTCGAGGCGCAAGGCGGGAAGACGAAGCTGCGCCTGATCCATTCTGGTTTTGGAACGGACGCGAGCTTCGACAACGAGTTTGATTCGACTCATGGCGGATGGCTGACGTTTCTCGCTTGCCTGCGTTACTACGTCGACACGATGCGCAGTGCGTCGGGGCGGCATGAGGCACGGATCACGATGTCGCAAGGCGATCCAGGAGAGCTATGGGGGCGGCTGACCTCGGGGATGGGCCTGAGCGGGCAGAATTTTAGCGCGGGAACGCCTTATCGGGCGACATTGCCGGATGGGGAGAGCTTTTCGGGGATTGTCGTTGCTTCGCCAAAGCCGCGATACGCCGTGTTACGCGTCGACGAAATGGGTGGAAGTCTGCTTGCGTTGTTTTGCGAGTCCTTCGGCGGCGGCTGCGCCTTCACCGCATCGTGGTATTTGTATGGAGCCGGGTTGGCGGACAACTCCCCATTGCTGGCGGGTTGGAATCAGTATTATGATTCGCTGACATCGACGGAGGGAGCCGCCGCTTGAAACGAATCGGGAAATGGATCGCGCTTGCCGTGGCGGGGTTGGCAACCGCCGTGATTCTGGTGACAATCATCGGATACTTCCGCTCGCCGTACATGACGGCGCGGGCAAGCGTGGTGATCCAGCGGCCACAGCAGGAGGTTTGGGACTTCCTATCGAATGTGGAGAACCTGCCGAGGTGGGTGAGCGACGTGAAGTCGGTGCGCAAGGTTTCTGAAAGTCCGCGGAAATACATGGTCGCGAGCGGGTCAGGGGAGATGGAAACCGAGTTTTTGGCGCTGGAGCCTCCCCGGCGGTTCGTCTCCCGGATGGCGACGCCCTCGACGGGGTTTTCTGGGGATTGGGAGATCACGATGGAGCCGGAGGGCGAACACACGCGCGTGACGTCTAGCGCAAAGCTGCGGATCGACAATCCGCTGTTCCGTGGTCTGACGATGTTTATGAGCGGCGATAGGGCCGAGGAGTCCACACTCATACTTCTGAAGCAGCACATGGAAGCGCAGACGCGATAGGGGATTAGCGGGGGCGTCCCGGCACAGCGCGGCGAGTCTGTCCCCCCATGGGGACCCCGCGCCCACCTTAGGGTCCTATTAGCGTAAAGTAGTACCGTTGGCTTGGGTGGCTGAACCGCTCCGTGCGGAAAAGTCGCGTACAGGCCATAGGGTTAGGGGGATCTGCGGGAACGATCTAGGAGAGATTGAGCATATACCCTAAGGGGTCCCTGAATTGACGAGGTACTAGATCGGCCATAGAATCAAGTCGTAGTACCAAAGCGGGGCGCAACGAACCCCAGTGGAGGCCAAACTGCTTGTGACCTTGAGGAGAACGGGCGCAGGCGCGATGTTTGGGGCCTCTTGCAGTATGGGAGCGAGGACGCCAACCGTGGGAAGGAATGAAGTATGGCTGAGGGAATAGAAGGCAAGTCGCCGCTTGAAGAGGCGCTCGCAAGCATGGTCTCGGCAACTCAGGCGCCTGAAGAACAACCAGCACCCGTTCCGGCTGAAAAGCGTAAAGTTCGAATCGGCCTGGTGGACGATCACCCGATCGTTCGCGAGGGATTGCGCAAACTTTTGATGCTGGAAGAGGACTTTGAAGTTGTGGGCGAGGCCGACAACGGCCGCACCGCGCTCGAACTGATCGAGGACCTCCACCCCGACGTATTGTTGTTGGATTTGAAGATGCCCGGCATGGATGGGTTATCGGCGCTCCAGACATTGCAGCACGCCTCCCACCAGACGAAAATAATCGTCTTGACGGCTTCGGAAGACAAGAACGAATGGGTTCAGGCAATGAAGCTGGGCTGCTCTGGCATCGTCATCAAACAGACGCAACCCGAATTGATCGTCAAGAGTATCCGTAAGGTCAACTCCGGCGAGATCTGGCTCGATTCACACACGACGGCGGCCGTTATGCGGCAATTTGCTTCGCCGTCGGACGCCAATGGCAGCGCCGCGGGCGCCAAGGGCCGGGAACGGTCGCCGTTGAGCGCGCGTGAGCGGGAAATTGTCGCGCTGGTGGCGCAAGGCTACAAGAACAAAGAGATGGCGGAGAAAATGTTTATCTCCGAGCAGACGGTGAAGAACCACCTGCACAACATCTTCGACAAGCTCGGCGTCTCGGACCGGCTGGAGCTTGCGTTATACGCGATTCACAAAGGCCTGCACCTGGGCGGCGATAAGTAGCGACGGCGCATGGTGCCGATCCGGCGGGCTAGCGTGACCCGGCGATACCATAGAGCCAACCTTGCCACTGTTCGCCAGTGAGGTGCTGCTCCATCTGAGGCCACACCTGCTGATGGTCGGCACTGGCGACCCAGGCCTGGCGTAGTTCTTCTGTCGTGAAGCTGATCAGGAGCCGGTAGTTCCACGGCTCCGGATTTCCTTTGTAGGAGACGATCAGTTTCAGAAATTTCACCTCCACAAACCCCGCCTGACGCGCCATCACGGGAGAGAAGATCTCCGTAAATACGCGCTCAATCTCGGCTTCGTGACCCGGAGCCACCAGTAGATCGCAATGAAGTTGAATCGCCATAAGAGCTAGCTCACCCGAATGACTACTTTACCGAAATGAGCGCCGCTTTCCAGGTAACGCATGGCGGACACGGTGTCTTCGAATGCAAACACTTTTCCGGTAGCGGGTATCATCTGATGCGTGGCGACGGC
>DASRHX010000125.1:0-13168 GCA_035650295.1 Bryobacteraceae bacterium
CGCAGAACGTCGCCGACTGGGTGATGTACCGCAAGGCTCTAGCTTCCGCGGCCGAGGCGCGCGGTTGGCCCGTGCACTGGTACGACTCGAGGAACGTGTTTATTGCGGCGAGCGAGTCGTTGAGTGTCGTGAATCTCGACGCTCATTTTCTCCGCATCCGGAGGGCCGTTGGGCCACCGTGGAACATGGATCATAAGCTGGCAATGGCGGCGGCCATAGCCACGGCGAACGCGGTTGCGAAGTAAGCGGCGAGTCGCCTAGGGAGCGCACTACCCAATTTGACTATGCGAACGCAGAGCGGAGGAGGGATTGTGTGGATTGGCGTATTGCTTGATCTCTCCATTGCATTGCCCCATTCCGCCGGCCAGGGCAAAAAGTGATAAGCTCTGGCCATGGTCTATCTATTTCTTCGCTCTGTAGCGCTAACGCTGTGCCTCGCCGCCGCTGTCTTAGCCCAGGATATTAACGCCTCTCTCTCCGGCACGATCACCGATCCATCCGGCGCCGTTGTGCCCAACGCCTCTATCCTTGTCATCAACGACAACACCAGTGTGGTCGCTTACAAGGGGGTTTCGAACGCCTCCGGCGTCTACTCCGCGCCCTCGCTCCCGGTCGGCGCCTACCGTGTCACTGTCGAAGCCGCCGGCTTCAAAAAAGCCGAGGTGAAGGGCATCACCCTTCAGGTCGATCAGCGCGCCCGCGTGAATGTCACCCTTACCACGGGCGAGGTCGCCGAAACCATCACCGTCGTTGGTGAAGGCCTCGGTCAGCTCGAATCGGAATCCTCCTCTGTCGGCGCCATCATCAACACGTCGCAGGTGAAGGATCTGCCCATGCCCAGCCGCCAGATTTTCAACCTGCTCTCGCTGGTTGGCGGTGTTTCAAGCGGGGGAGCCGCCACGAGTGTCAACGCCTCGCAGCTCTCCATTAACGGCTCCCGCACGCTCAACAGCGAGTTTGCCGTCGACGGCGTCAGCGTCGTCTCCGGCTCCACCGGCGGCGTGCAGCGCGTGCCCTCCACCGAAGCCGTGCGCGAGTTCCGTGTGCTCACCTCCGGCTATACCGCCGAGTATGGCCGCACCTCCGGCGGTTATGTGAGCGTCATCACCGACTCCGGTTCCAATCAACTCCACGGCAGCCTCTACGAATACTTCCGCAACGAAAAGCTCAACGCGAATAACTTCTTCAATAACCTTCGCGGCCAGCGGCGTCAGACCGATCGCTACAATCAGTTCGGCGGCAAACTCGGCGGCCCCGTCTACATCCCCAAACTGTACGATGGCCGCGACCGCACCTTCTTCTTCTTCAACTACGAAGGCCTCCGCCGCCAGGCTCCCTTCAACAACCAATCGAACATTCCGGCAGCGGCCTTTCGCGCGGGAGACTTCTCCTCCACGCCCGTTTCCGTCTTCGACTCACTCGCAGGCATGCCGTTTGCTAACAACCGCATTCCCACCAGCCGCCTCGACCCGGCTACGCAGAAGATCATGGGCCTGCTGCCGGAACCCAATTCGCCCGGCACTCCTGATGCCGCCAATGGCCGTACCACGAACAATTTCCTCAATGCGGGTTCCACGCCCACCACCGACAACCAATTCACCATTCGCGGCGTTCACAACGTTGGCACCAAGGCGCGTCTGTTCGGACGTTATAGCCACTTCCGTGTCACTTCGCCCACCGCCGCCACCATCCCCGGCGTGTTGAACAACTCCACCGGCGATTCCAAAACGACCGGCTATCAGGTCTCCACCAACTGGACGCACATTTGGTCGCCCACCGTCATCACTGAAGCCTGGGGAGGATTCCAGCGCCAGAACCCGGCCATCGACCCGCCGACACTCGGCATCAATGTGCGCGATGTCTTCGGTATTCAGCGCTCGTCCTACGCTGTCGCGCCTCGCTTCAACGCCAATGGCTGGGCGCTGCTCGGCAATAACGAGAATACTTACCGCCGCCAGATCGACAACAATTTCCAGGGCGCGCTCTCGCTCACCTGGACGCGCGGCAATCACACCATCAAGACCGGCTTCCAGATCCGCAAGAACCAGTTCAACGTCTTCAACCCCGGTGGCGCGTTCTCCGGCGTGTACAACTTCAACGGCGAGCTCAGCTCGGCGCAGCGAACCGCAGGCAATCCCATTCATGCCCTCGCCGACTTCCTGCAGGGTTACGTGCAGACCTCGAACTACGATCTTCCCCAACCCATCACCGGCCGCCGCAATACCAACACCGGCACGTTCATTCAGGACGATTGGAAGGTCACGCGCCGCCTCACTGTAAACATTGGCGTGCGTCACGAATACGAGTCGGCGATGACCATGTCCAATGACATCTACTCGCGCGTTGACATTGTCAGCGGCACGCTGCTCGTCGCCGGCAAGAATGCCAGCCGCTCGCTTGACCACAAACCGGCCAAATTCAACTTCGCCCCGCGCATCGGCTTTGCCTATAGCCTCGACGACAAGACCGTCATCCGCTCTGCCTTCGGCAGCTTTTACAGCCAGATCTTCTCCAACATGGGCGGTATCGTGCTCTATCCCGGCTTCACCGTCGCCCAACAGTTCAACGATCTGGGTGTCGGCATCGCCCAGCCGTTCAAGCTGGCCGACGGAATGCCGCTCGTCGCCGTGCAGGACTTCAACGATCCATTTCTGGTCGAGCGCGTTGCCACCGAAGCCAACCCGCTTAACGCGAGCGCCCAATTTGGCGAGATCAACCCCATGCCTAAATCGCTGCAGTGGAACTTCGGCATCCAACGAGAGATCGCGCGCGGCACCATCGTCGACGTCAGCTACGTTGGAACGCGCGGGCTAAACCTTCCCCTCAGCCTCACCTTCAATCCCATTCCCTTTGAGAGGGGCGACGAGTTAGCGCGCCTCGGCTCGGCGGTCGAGAACCAACGCGCGCGCCGGTTCCCCAAGCTCGGCAACAACAATGCATTCGTCCACGCCGGAACGTCCAGCTATCACTCGCTGCAGATGAAAGCGGTGCGTCAATTCACGCGCTCATTCGGCTGGACGGCCACCTACACATTCTCGAAATCGATCGACGACGGTACGGGCCTGTTCTCCTTTTCGCAGCCGAATGGCCTCGACAACGGCTACTTCCCCAGCTTCTTCCGTTACCTCGACCGCTCGGTGAGTTCGCTCGACCGCACGCACGTGTTCGCGGCGTCGGTTCAGTATCGCACCGGCGGTCCCAGGTGGCTGCGCGATTTCACCATCAGCCCGATCCTCATCGCGCGCACCGGTCTGCCCGACACCATAACCCAGAACAATTTGTGGCCGGGCGCCAATCAGCAGCGGCCCAATCTCATCGGCAATAGCCTCAACGCCAAAACCGGCTCCTTTACGCCGGAGGGCGTCGGCGTACGTTACCTCCAGGCTCCCTCCGGCGCGAACTTCCCCTTCGCTCCCTCCGGTCCCTTCTATACGGGCGCGGCCAACGCGCGGGTGCTCGTCGTGCCCGCTACGGTCGGCACACTCGGCCGTAACACTGTCCGCGAACCAGGCGAGTTCAACATTGACCTCGCCGTCGCTCGCACCTTTCCCATCCGCGAACGGCTTCGGTTCGAAATCCGCGGCGAAGCGTTCAACTTCCTCAACCACACCAACTTCAACGCGCCGAACACCAGCCTCAGCGTGCAAGCCAACGCCGCCGGACAGGCGGTCTTCAACTCGCCCACGTTTGGCCTCATCACCGGCGCCAAAAGCGCGCGATTTGTCCAGTTGGTGGCGCGTTTGGAGTTCTGATCGCTCATCGCGCGCATCGCATCGCTTGGTAATATGAGGCCAGGAGATCGCCATGACTGTCATCCTCGATTGGCCGCCTGAAGTAGTCGCCCGGCTTACCGCCGAAGCGCATCAGGCGGGCCTCTCGCTTGACGATTACCTACTGCGGAGCGTCTCCCCGCAAGACGCTGCCGCGGAGGCTCCGCCTATCGACGAAGAGGCGAAGCGAAAGCGCCGCGAAGAGGCCGGCCGGCGCATACTCGAGCTGAGCAAAGGTAAGAGCCTCGGGCCGGATCTAACCATTCGTGACTTGATCGAAGATGGGCGGCGCTTCTGAGCGCGTTCGTCCTGGATGCCTCCGTCACCGTCGCCTGGTGTTTTGAGCAGCAAGCAACTCCATATACGGCCAGCGTGCTCCAGGCGGCAATCGAAGGCGCGCAGGTCTTTGTCCCCGCGGTCTGGCGCCTCGAAATTGCTAACGCTTTGGTGGTTGCCGAGCGGCGTGGTAAGAATCCACCTGAGGACAGTGCCGAGTTCCTCAACCAACTCCGAAGTCTCAAGCGGCAGCCGAACTTCGTGTCCCGCTCTACCTCGCCTAAAAATCAAAAAGCCGGTGAATGGTTGATCCCATCCACCGGCCACGAAGTGCGCGTCCAATGAGTGCTGCTAACCGGTACGCACCGGCTATTTCGGTCCGAAGTAAGCGATGATGCCCACCAGAAACGTATCCTGGTTCTTCTTCATGATGCCATCGCTGTCGTCGAAGATCGGAACATTCGACCAGTCACGCCGGTATTCAACCTTGGTCATGAAGCCCTTCTTGTGCTTGAATTCAGCGGTTAGCGTGAACTCTTTGATCTTCTGAATCGTGCCGCTGGTCCACGTGCCGCGATCGTTGAAGTACTCCAGGCGCGGGCTCAGGGCGAACCAGTCGTTGGCCTGGAACTTCGCCGCGCCGGCGATGGCGCTAATGATGCCCACCGAACCGTCGAGCATTTTTTCACGGCCGTAGTCGTAGTTGAACGAAAAGCTCGCCTTGTCGTGCGGCGTAAGCAGCAACACCTGGTCGATGAAGTGGCGGTAGCCCTCGTTGGTCCCGGTCTTCTCCGGCCCGGTGTAGTAGTTCACGAAGTAAGAAGCCTTCTTGCTCGTGAATGCGTTGGTGAAGCCAAACGTTTTGCCCGTGTTGTTGTCGTCCACATTGTTCCATCCGTTCACAAGCTGGAAGCCCGCGGTCCAGTGTCCTGTGATCGGCTTCGACATGCGCGCGCCGAAGTGATAGAACGGCCCAAGCGAGTAAATGATTGAGCGCGAGTAATTCCAGTTGAGGTGCGTTTCCGTCACCTCGGCTCCGGCGCTGGTAACGAACTTACCGAAGTCGAACTGGAAGCCACCTGCATTCTTCGGCTTCACCGTCACATAGGCCTGCATGATGTTGCGCACGATGTTGCGTTCCTCGGCGCCGAGCGGCTCGAACAGGTGGAAAATTTCATAGCCTCGGCCGAAGCCAAAGTCCATGCGGAACCCGATCGGGTCGGCGTCGTGAGCCATGGTGAGCGTGGCGAAGTTCAGGCTGAACGTATTGGCCCTGGCGTCGAAGGTGCGGTATCCGCCATTTTGCCCCGAAGCTGGATTATTGAAATTGATGTTGGCGTAAGCGTCGACATAGCCGCTGAAGTCAATTCCGCCAAGCGACCACGGAGCGGGAGCCGGTGGAGGAGTCTGATCGGCGGCTGCGGGCGGTGGCGGTGTCTGGGCGCTGGCCGTTGCCGTGAACATGAGGCAAGAGATAATGGCCGAACGCAGTGTGTTCGCTTTCATGGAACGTTCTGTCTCCAGTGGATAGAGAGTCAGGTAGTGGCTTCCCTGCTATGGGCAGGTTAATGGCACGTCGGGGAAGCGTCCAATCAAACTTTTTGATCGGATGGATCAAAGCTGGGCATCGGCCGCGCTCGAAGGCGGCCCCCTTGTGTGTGCCGCCAACCTTCGTAAACGATAGGGCGCTCACCTGATAGAGAATTTTGATCGCTCGGATAGAAACGTTGAGTTTGGAACTGGCGTGGATTACATTCATCATGGTTAAACCCCGCATGCGGGGAGCACACCCGCTCCCGGTTCTCGAGCGGTCACCCTTAAGGAGCCTGGACAATGCTTCGAATTCTACTCGGCGTTTTCGCCCTAACCGGTTCGCTCTTTGCACAAGAGGCAACTGACAAAATCGCTGCCTTGGAAGCCGCGGTACAAGCCGCTCAAACCTCCGGCGACAACGCCTGGATGCTCACCAGTTCGGCGCTGGTGCTGTTGATGACGGGCCCCGCGCTCGCTTTGTTCTATAGCGGATTGGTGCGGCGCAAAAATGTGCTGGGCACCATGATGCAGAGTTTCATCCTGATGGCCATCGTAACGGTGCTGTGGGCTATCGTCGGATACTCGCTGGCCTTCGGCGAGTCCAACCCCTTCATTGGCGATCTGCGCTACATGTTCCTGAAGGGCGTCGACGGCACACCCAACGCTGCCTACGCCGCGACGATTCCTCAGCAGACCTTCATGGTCTTCCAATTGATGTTCGCCATTATCACGCCCGCATTGATCTGCGGCGCGTACGCCGAACGCATGAAGTTCAGCGGCATGGTGCTCTTCAGCTCGCTTTGGCTGCTTCTGGTTTACTGCCCGATGGCCCACATGGTCTGGGGTAACGGCGGATATTTGAATGCGTTTCTCGGCGGCAAGGTTCCGAGCTTCGATTTTGCGGGCGGCACGGTAGTGCACATCACCTCCGGCGTTTCGGCCCTGGTCACAGCTCTCTATTTGAAGCCTCGCAAAGGATACGGTGTCGACCAAATGATGCCGCATAGTCTGGTTCTCAGTTTCATTGGCGCTTGCATGCTGTGGGTGGGCTGGTTTGGCTTCAACGCCGGCAGCGCCCTCGGCGCGGGTTCCCTCGCCACCAGCGCGTTTGTCGCGACCCACTTCGGCGCCGCGGCCGCCACCCTTGGCTGGCTCCTCGCTGAATCGATGCGAACAGGTAAGCCGAGTGTCTTGGGAGGTATCTCCGGGGCCGTCGCGGGCTTGGTCGCAATCACTCCCGCATCCGGTTTCGTGACGCCGATGTCGGCGCTCATCATCGGATTCGCCGCTGGCATTGTTTGTTACCTGATGGTTGCCGTCGCTAAACACAAACTCGGCTACGACGATTCGCTCGACGCCTTCGGTGTTCACGGCGCCGGTGGTACTCTGGGCGCCATCCTCACCGGCGTGTTCGCCACCAACGTCGTCAACAGTGCGTTGAAAGATGCCCAAGGCAAACCGGCAGCGTTAGGATTGGTGGACGGAAACGGCGGCCAAGTGGTGAATCAGCTCATCGCTGTTGCCATCGCCTGGGTCCTGGCGGCCGTCGGTACACTTGTGATCTTAAAAGTGTGTGACCTCACGGTCGGGTTGCGCCTCAGCGAGGATGATGAGCGGCAGGGGCTGGACCTGAGCATGCACGGAGAGGAAGGATACAGCCACGAATTCTGAGAGGCACTCCCCAGACGGCAGGGTTGCCTCGCGCTGCCCGGCTAACCGGCTAAGAATCGCCACATCAGGTCGAGGGAAAGGAATAGCGTCATGAAGAAAATCGAAGCAATTATTCAGCCCTTCAAGCTCGAAGAGGTCAAAGAAGCTCTGAAGGCCATCGGCGTGGATGGGATGACCGTCACCGAGGTACGCGGCCATGGCCGCCAGAAGGGCCACAAAGAGGTGTACCGAGGCCAGGAGTACATGGTCGACCTGCTGCCCAAGATCAAACTGGAAATGGTTATCCCGACCGCTCGCCTGGAAGAAGTCGTCAAGGCTGTAGTGACCGCCGCGCGAACGGGCAAAATCGGTGATGGCAAGATCTTTGTCTATGATGTGGTAGACGCTATTCGTATTCGGAATGAGGATCGTGGAGAGGCCACTCTCTAAACCGTCTGTACTTGCCGGGCCGGAGTCCGACCCGGTTCGGCAAGCCTTTTTTGCTACGGGGGAGGGTGCACGCGTTCTCGCCGAGCGCACATCTTTCGTCGATGCCGTTGTGCGCGACTCCTTCGACCGGTTCCTGCTTCCTGCCTACCCCCGTGGAATGGCGGCTCTCGCCGTCGGCGGCTATGGAAGGCGGGAACTGTTTCCTCAATCCGACATCGATCTACTACTTCTGGAAGCCGCTCCCCCGGACACCACCGGGCGCGAAGCGCTCTCGCGCTTTCTCCAATCCATCTGGGACTCCGGACTCCGCCTCAGCCACTCCGTGCGCAGCGTGCGCGACTGCCTCGAAGTGCATGACGCCAACATCGAGCTCAACATCAGCCTTCTCGACGTGCGCTTCCTCACGGGCGATAACGACCTCTTCGCGCAGTTGACCGAAAAGACGCCTAAATTCCTCGCCGCCAATCGCCCCGGCCTCGTGCGCCAATTGTGCCGCATGACCCGCTCGCGGCATGCCAAGTTTCACGAGACAATCTACCATTTGGAGCCCAACATCAAGGAGACTCCCGGCGGCTTGCGCGATCTCCATGTGCTCGAATGGCTGAGGAAGCTGCGGCAGGACGTCACTGCCGTGTCGCCATGGATGAATCCGGTCGACGAGCCGCGCGACTTCCTCCATTCCACGCGCTGCTTCCTGCACTATCGCTCCAATCGGGACAACAATCTGTTAACCTTCGACGCCCAGGAAGAGGTCGCCGCCGCTCCGTTCTCCACCGTCACCGACACCAGCGCCTGGATGCGCCACTACTTCCGCCACGTGCGCTCCATCTGGCGCGAAACTCAGCGCACTCTCGAGGCCAACGAAGGCGAATCCAGTTCGCTTCTGGCCGGCTTCCGCGACTGGCGCTCGCGTCTGTCCAATGCCGAGTTCACCGTGTCCCGGGAGCGTGTCCTGCTCCGCTACCCGCATGCGCTCGAGAAGGACCCGGCCATGGCCATGCGGCTGTTCCTCTTCGTCGGCCGCCACGGTATCCCTCTGCATCGCGAATCTGAGAAACGCCTGCAGCAGTATCTTCCGAGCCTGCGCGAATTCTTTGCCGGAGGGCCGGATCTCTGGACGCAGTGGAACGAAATCTTATCCACGCCGCATGCTTCGTTTGCCCTGAAGGCGATGCACGAAAACTCCGTCCTCGGACTTCTGTTCCCTGAGTGGAACGCGATCGAGTGTGAAGTCATCCGCGACTTTAACCACCGCTATACCGTCGACGAGCACACACTGATCGCCATTGAGAACCTCGAAGACCTGCGCGGCAACGAAGACCCGGCTCGAAGACGCTTCGCCATTCTGTTGGACGAACTGCCGGACATCGCGCTGTTAAATTGCGCGCTGCTCTTCCACGACGTGGGCAAGGGCAGTCCGGATTCCGAAGAGGGTCATAGCAACGACTCGCGCCGCATCGCCGAAGGGGCTCTCCGGCGGCTGCACGCTCCCGCCGAAGTCATTGAGACCGTCGCGTTCCTCATTGCGCACCACCTCGACCTCTCCGCCGCCATGACCGGCCGCGACCTGGAAGACGAAGCAACCGCGCTCTATCTGGCTCACCGCGTCGAAACCATCGAGAAACTGAAGTACCTCACGCTGCTTACCTATGGAGACGTAGGCGCCGTTCATCCCACCGCCCTCAGTCCGTGGCGTCTCGAACAATTGTTCCGCGTCTACGCGGTTACCTACCGCGAGCTGACGCGCGAATTGGACACCGAACGCATCGAATCGCGCCCCACATCGCCGGAGCAGGAGGCCTTTCTCAAGGGTTTCCCCACGCGATACCTGCGCACTCATACCGAGGCGCAGATTCATATGCACGTGCAGTTGGACGAGTTGCGCAAGGCCGCTGGAGTCGCCGTCGACATCCGCCGCGCCGGCGGCGTCTACGAGCTCAGCATCCTCACCAAGGATCGCCACTTTCTCTTCGCCTCCATCGCCGGAGCGCTCGCCAGCTTTGGGCAAAATATTCTGAAAGCCGAGGCGTTCGCCAACCAGCAGGGCACCGTGCTCGATACCTTTGTCTTTGCCGACCCCGCGCGAAATCTGGAGTTGAACCCCCCGGAGATGGACCGCCTCAAGCACACCTTGGAGCGCGTCATCATCGGCAAAATCGAGGTCAAGGACCTCCTCAGGAACCGCCCAAAGCCAGCGCCCCCGAGCAAAGGTGGACGCATTTCGCCTCGCGTCAGCTTCGACAACCAGGCCTCGCAGTCATCCACTCTCGTCGAAGTGGTTGCCGAAGACCGGCCCGGCCTGCTTTACGACATCGCCAACGCGTTCTCCGAATTCGGCTGCTCCATCGAAGTTGTGCTCATCGATACCGAAGCGCATAAGGCTATCGACGTCTTCTACATCACATCCGATGGAAAGAAGCTTGCCCAATCGCGCCTGGAACCGATCCACTCCGCCCTGCTCAAGGCCGTCACCTCGTAGATAATAGGAGAGGCGTTTCCATCCATCTCCGCCGCTCACTTCTGTTACATTGCCCTGCTTGCAGCCGTTTTTTACAACTCGCGCCGAAGCGGTTAGACCCGAATTCCATACAATAGGCCCAGAATGCTCCCGCAGACCGAATCCTCCGAACAGCCGTCCCGCCGGCGATTTCATCTAGCCGTTATCTACGGCCTTTGGGCGTTGATTGGCGCCGCGCTCGCCATACCCGCCGCCATCTATCTCTTACTACCTCCAAAAGTCGTCCGCCGTGAGGAATGGACCGAAGTCGGCGACATCGGCTCCCTCACCTTGATGCAGCCCGAAGAGATGTCGTTCCAGCGTGTCCGTAAAGATGGTTGGAAACTGATCACCGAGAAAACAACGGCGTGGGTCACGCGGGTATCCGACAGGGATGTCGTCGCCTACACGCCCACATGCACTCACCTCGGGTGCGCCTACCACTGGGACGAGAAAAACAAGAACTTCCTCTGCCCCTGCCACACTTCGGCGTTCGGACTGGACGGCAAAGTCCTCTCCGGCCCGGCGCCGCGCGCTCTCGATCGGTACCTCGTGAAAATCGACGGTAGCCGCATCTTCGTCGGTGGCGTGAAGCAAGGCGAACAGGCAGGCTAGGAGGAACTCATGGTGAGAAAAATCCTGGACTGGCTGGATCACCGCACCGGCCTCGAAACCGCCGTCAAGAACTTCATGCTCGAAGAGATTCCAGCTTCCTCCGGCTGGCCTCAAGTGTTCGGCTCGATGGCGATGTTCTTCTTCCTGCTGCAGGCCGTGACCGGCATCCTGCTGAGCTTCAACTACGCTCCGACCCCCGGCGAGGCTTACAAGAGCCTGCAGTACATCATGACCGAGCTGACCGGCGGACGGCTCATCCGCGGGCTGCACCATTGGGGCTCGTCGATGATGATCGTCGTCGTCGCTCTCCATATGGCGCAGGTGATCGTTTTCGGCGCTTACAAGAAGCCGCGCGAGGCCACCTGGATGGTGGGCATCGTCCTGCTACTGATCACGCTCGGCTTCGGGTTGACCGGCTACCTGCTGCCTTGGGACAACCGGGCCTATTGGGGCACGGTCGTGACCACGCAAATCGCCGCCAAATCGCCCGGTATCGGCGACTACCTGACCCGTCTGCTTGCCAGCGCGGAAGGCATCGGCGTGGTGACCTTCGCGCGCTTCTACGCCATGCACGTCATGCTGCTTCCTGCGGCCATGTTGGGAATGATGATCCTGCACGTCACGCTGGTGCGGAGGCACGGCGTCACGCCCCTACCCGGTGATACGGCGCCCAAAAAGAAGTTCTACCCGGGCCAGGTGTTCAAAGACACTGTCGCCATCTTCATCGGTTTCTGCATCCTGATGACGCTCGCCATTACCTTCCGGGCGCCGCTGGAAAAGCTCGCCGACCCGACCGACATCAGCTACATCCCGCGGCCGGAATGGTATTTCCTCTGGCTCTTCCAGATGCTCAAACTATTCGAGGGTCCCCTTGAGGTCATCGGCACGCACATCATTCCCGGCCTCGCCGTCGGCCTGTTGCTGATGCTGCCGTTCATTGACCGCAAGAAGATGCAGCGGCTTGGCGACCGTAAACTGGCAGCCGCGCTCCTTTTGCTGGTAGCCGCCGGCTTGGGTGGCTTGACCACCGCCGCCATCAGGTCCACGCCGCCCTCGGCAGCGCACGTCGAGGGTGCCGACGGACCCGCTTGGACCGAACTCCTACCTGCGGAACTAGCCGGACTGGGCCACTTCCGCAAACAGAACTGCATGGCCTGCCACGCCGTTGGCTCGCAAGGCGGCAAGCTCGGGCCCGACCTGCTCCAACTCCCCCAAAAGCGCTCCATCAAGGAGATGGTGGAGTTCTTCAAGAATCCGCAGCAGTTGCGCCCCGGTACCAACATGCCCCCCGTGCAACTCGCCGCGGCACAACTGAACGACCTCGCCGCGTTCGTCACCAAACTCGATCCATCCATCGCCGACGGCCTGCTCCAAACACCGAGGTCCGTGGCTGAAGGCGCGGTCGTTTATCAAAACAATCGCTGCGCCATGTGCCACCTCGCCAATGGAACGGGCAAAAAACTCGGCCCACCCCTCAACGGAGTAGGGCAGAAGCGAACCAGGCAGTGGATAATCGAGCACTTCATTAACCCGCAGAAGCTCAGCCCGGGCTCCACCATGCCTCCTTATCCCTTACCGGAGAAGGAGATGGCCGCGTTGACCGACTATCTCATGCAGCTCCCTTAACTTCGGCTTTCTCAGCTTTCTCTACGCCTGGCGCTCGCTTTACAGATTTGCGCGAACGCGCTGGAAGGCCTAGCTCTTCATCACTTCCCTCACTGCTCCCACCGCCGCTTCGCAATCCGCCCGCGTCACGTCGTGATGGGTCACCAGCCGCACCGCGTGCTCGCCCACCGCATTTGCCAACACACCGGCCTTCATCAATCGTCCGCTGCACTCCGCCCCAGTCATCCGCCGCGCACTGACATCGAAGATCACGATGTTGGTCTGCACCTTCGTCGCGTCCACTCCCACGCCGTCGATCTTCGCCAGTCCCTCCGCGAGCAGCTTCGCGTTCGCGTGATCCTCGCACAGCCGCTTCGGCATCTCCTCCAGCGCAATCAATCCCGCCGCCGCCAGCACCCCCGCCTGCCGCATGCCGCCCCCCAGCCGCTTCCGGTATAGCCGCGCGCGCTCCATTGCCTTCTTCGTACCCGCCACCATCGACCCCACCGGCGCGCATAGGCCCTTGGACAAACAGAACATCACCGTGTCGGCATTGGCCACGATCCGCGCCACGTCGCACTTCAGATACGTCGCGGCATGAAAGATGCGCGCGCCATCGATATGCACCGGCAAACCACGTTCGTGCGCATGTTGGCAGACGTCGTCGATCACTTCTACCGGGGTCACAACGCCGCCCGCCATGTTGTGGGTATTCTCAAGCGACACCATTCCCGTCGGCGCCGCGTGCGGGCCCAGTGGCTTCAACGACCCG
>DASRHX010000126.1:0-2606 GCA_035650295.1 Bryobacteraceae bacterium
GTTGCAGTTTTCGGAACGTGATGCCAATGCGATTTACTCGGTCTTGATCAGTCCTGAAGGCGGCAACTTTCCTGCGCAAAACGTGCAGAAGCTGATTGGTCCGAATGCGACACTCGCCAACATACGCGAGAAGCTGGAGCAATGGCTGCCCGGCGCGGCGAAAGCCGATGATCGGGTTCTGATCTACTTTGCCGGTCATGGATTCGTTTCGGACGGCAAGGCATATCTGGCTCCTTATGACTTCAATCCATCGGACGTCGCGGGCACGGGGTACTCGATGGACGCGCTAGGTCATGTCTTCGGCAGTCAGATCAAAGCGAAATGGAAGGTGCTGTTGACGGACGCCTGCCACAGCGGAGCGATCAATCCCGACGCTGAGGTTCAAACCATTAACAAATCGCTGATCGACCTCAATCGATCCGTGTTTTCTTTGACCGCCAGCCGCGATCGTGAACGATCGTTTGAGAGCCCGGAGTGGGGCGGTGGTCACGGCATCTTCACCTACTACGTCGTGAAGGGCCTCGAGGGTGAAGCCGACGAAACCCGCGATGGCATCGTTACTGCCGACGAGCTCGGCGAGTATGTCCGGCGCAATGTGCGCGAGGCCACAGGCGGCCGCCAAAATCCAACGGCAGAACGCGCGAGTTTCGATCCGAACATGCTGCTGGCCTACGTGCAGGCGCGACGCGCGCCCGACACACCACCGGCTCCCAAATTCGGGACTTTCATCATTGAAGTCAACATGGACGGAGTGGAAGTTTTCGTGGACGGCAAATCCTCAGGAGTCATTTCGAAAGGAAAGCCGCTGCGGCTCCCCGGCTTGACTCCCGGCGCCCATACCATCAAGGGTGTAAAGGTGGGATACGAACCGGACGGTCCGCGCGAAGAAGTTGTGTACCCGGGACAGGATCGGACGGTGAGCATCAAGATCCTGATCGCGCGCCGCCGCGGCGGAGAATCCGTTGCAGCATTCGATCGCGCGGTCGAGTATTACAACAAGGGCCAGGCGGAGAACTACCGCAAAGCAGTGGACGAGCTTAGGAAAGCGCTCCAACTCGACCCGACTTACACGCAAGCAGCGCTATATCTGGGACGAAGCTACAACGCTCTTTTCGATCAGGAAAACGCGAAGAAACTCTTCCAGCGTGCGATCGAGATCGATCCTGACTACATGGAAGCGCGCGCCAGCTTTGCCGGCATGCTTCTCGACATTGGCGACGTCGACGAAGCCATTCGACAACTGAATGTGATCGTGCGCCGCAATCCGGACGACGGCCAGGCACACTATCTACTGTCGGAAGCCTTCCGAATGAAGGATGCCTATGCTCAAGCGATTGATGCCGGCCGTAAGGCGATTCGACTCATTCCACAAAACGCCGAGGCTCATTTCTGGCTGGCCGAGGCGCTTCGGATGAGTGAGAAGTACCAGGACGCCAAAACCCAATATACGGAATACCTCAAGCTCAGCGACTTTGACAGCAAACTCGCCGGCAACCTTAACTATTACGTGCTGGGTTTTCTCGTCGGAAAAGGCAAGAAAACGAGAGCAGCGCAACACGACATTTGGCAAGACCTGAGAAGCCTGGCGTACTTTGGCCTGTGTGACAGCGAACGAAAACTGGAAAACTACGACATCGCGATTCGACACTGCCTGAAATCTTTGACTTACGATCGCGAAGATCCCTACACACACTACGTTCTCGGTCTCTCATACGCCCTTAAAGCCAACGCGATGGGGAGCCCGGAATTCCTCGCTGCCGCCCGCAAACACTTTCAAGCAATGCTGGACCTGAACGGCAACCTTGCCGAAGCCGAATTCGCACGCACCAACATCCGCAACATCGACGCCGCATTAAAGAACTAGCCGCCAGTTCGTGCTTTAGGACTGTTGCCGAACGCGCCGAAACATCCCGGGCCGCGATCTTCCCCTCCTGGAATAGGAGGGGCGGCGAGCCGAGGAACGAGGCGAGCGGGGTGGTACTAAATAACGCGAGCGCAGCGAGCCTCCTTTGAAGCCGCGCGACAGCGCATCCTTGGTTTTCAATAAGGAGCGCTGCGCGGAAATATAAGGAGGCTCGCTGCGCTCGCGTTATTTAGTACCACCCCGCTCGCCTCGTTCCTCGGCTCGCTTTCCCCTCCTATCCCAGGAGGGGACGATCGCGACCCGAAACATTTCGGCGCGTTCGGCAATAGCTTGCCCAACCGCCGAAAGTCTTACGGTTGCTTCACGCAGCGGAAGCCGATGTCGTTGGCCTTGAATCGGCCGGGGACGGATGCAAGTTCAAAGGTTACGTTCTTGGGCAGTGGCATGTCGAACGAGCCGCCCATCATGACGTACCATGGTTCGTCGGCAGTGACGGGGGGTGACAAAAGAGATCGGAAGTTCGCCACGGCTTCCGGGCTCGGCTTGCGAGGCTCATCGACAAACTCCCAGACATTACCGGCCATGTTCAAAACGCCCGATGGGCTTTGGCTGTTTTCGAAAGACGTCACGGTCGAAGCGCGCTTGCTGGAAGCCGGATTGTCGCTGACATTAGCGCGCTTGGGATCGAATTCGTTACCCCAGGGATACAGGCGGCCATCGGTGCCGCGGGCGGCTTTCTCCC
>DASRHX010000127.1:0-2915 GCA_035650295.1 Bryobacteraceae bacterium
GACCTTAGTCAGGCACCGGAATGGGTGCGTGATGCTCCAGAGGCTCACCGAAGAGATTGCCGAGTGCTATCGCCACGCAAGCGAGGCGCGTGATTACGCCAAATTCGCTCACGATCCCGCACTTCGGCAAGATTATCTGGAAATGGAACGGCGCTGGATATTCCTGGCGCACAGTTACGAGTTGTCGGAACCGTATCTCCCTCCGTCGGTTCGACGTGCCCTTGGCCGCGCGTAATAGGGCGCTGCACTACCTGGCGCACGAATCCAAGCTTTCCGACGACATCCGCGAGCAACTCACCCAGGTCGTGCATGGCTACGTCGGTTCATGCGACCCAGTCGCTGCACGGAAGGGAATCGAATGGATGCGGCGGCGTTATCGGGATTTGGGGCAGACGCCGAGGTTCTGATGGATGAACTGACCAAGGCATTCCCTAACGTGTGGTGCCCGAATTGCAATAAGGTGCAGCCGATGAAGATCGCCGTCATGAAGGCGAACGACCGAAACGACCACGACGCGGCTGACATCCTGTGCGGCGAATGCAAGTTTGTGGTCGCCACCCTGCACGCGGAGCCTGTAACGAAATTTGCCTAGCAACCGGTGTCGCGTGCGACGTGGCGGTTGTGTCACGAGAGTGCCAGTCCGTCTTCCCATCGTCGGTCATCAGAGGCCCGTGCCCGGTTTCCCGTATCCTCGACCGCCTTCGCATAGTGCGCCCGCAGGGCCATCTCGATGACGCCGAACTCCTCGGCCGGCCGGGACGTTCGCCTTGAATCAGGTCAAGCACCCTAGGCCGTGATCTGTGTGATTTTTGCAACGCCCGGGGATTCTTTTTGGGCGGCCACAGTGCAGGACGAATTTTCCGTTTCGATGTCGCCGATTTACTACAGCGTATGGGGGTGTCTGCAATGAGCATCGCTACGGGGAATGTTTACCGAGACGAGCAGGTGAGATCACCAATCATCAAACGCTCAGTCAAAATCGCTGGCCACAAGACGAGCGTGAGCCTTGAGGACGCATTCTGGAAGGGGCTGAAAGAGATCGCCAGCGAGCGCAACATGCGCACGTCAGAGCTGGTCGCCGCGATTGAAAGCGAGCGGCAACACGGCAACATGTCATCGGCCATTCGGCTCTTCGTGCTTGGCTTCTATCGCGATCAGATTTCCGGGCATGAGAAGCTCGACAGAACGCGAGAGATCTTCGCGAACGCCACTGTGCCGACTGCAACACCGTCGCCGGTGACGTAGGAGTGCCAGCGGTAGATCGCGGGCAGCGGGTGACGGGCTGGGGCTGTCTTCGTCACGCCACGCCGCCCCTGGGGTAGACCAGACGCCTATTGAAGTCCGATCGCGGCTTGCGCAGCCATCTGGCGCGCAAGAGCCGCTTGGCGGTGGTCAGCGGGTCGCGCTCGATCTTGCGCTTGTCGGCGCGTGGCCCATGAGCCATCCACGATTGAAAAGGCGGCAAACAATGAAACTGCTTCTGTTGCTCGCCCTGCTGCTAACCCTTGATGCCTGCCAGAATCCGGGCCGGTTTCAGGCTGCGCAATCTGTGCCGCCCGCCAATTCTTTGGCCGTTCAAGCCGCGACGTAGCCTGCTGGTTTTGCTATTTTTTCGTCATGCGGTTCGACGTGCCGGCACTGGCTCAATGGGCGCTCTTAATCATCGCCTTCGCCATAATCGTCATGATCGTCCTTGGTGTCAGCACCACAAAGCTATGGTTTTGGGACCTGCTTTCGTCATGACGGACGAGCAATTCCGATCTGTCCTTATCCATCTGCGGATAATTATCGCGATCTTGGCCTTCGTGGCCGGCGTGCCATTTGGGCAAATCAGCAAGGGTAAGCGCCCGACCCGCCGCGTTAACGACGGGCCGGGACTAGCCACAACGCACCGTTGCCAGCGCGTCATGACCGAACGACTCCTACCAAAAAATTGACGGTTTTGTCACCTGGCCCGGGCGACGAAAATACGACACGCCGAAATCTGTGTGGCGAATGCAAGTTTGTGGTCGCCACCCTGCACGCGGAGCCCGGGAAGGTCAGCGCCTGACGCCCGCCGCCTCATTCGATCACCTCGTCGGCGCTACCGGTGCATGCAACCGCGCAGAGATTTCCTCCCGCGTAAGGCGACAGCGACCGCATTGGCGGAGAGCGGTGCTACCGCGCACGAGGTGATGGCGATCACCGGACATCGGTCGATCTCGGAGGCGCAGCGCTACACTCAAGCAGCGGAGCGGAAGCGCTCGCCGACGCCGGCATGGCAAAGCTCAGAAAGTGAACGTTGAGTGTCCCACTCGCTCGGCGGTGGGACAATCAGGCCGAACTTGTCAGGTAAAACAAAGCGCGGTTTTGAAGGTGGCGGTCCCGACAGGACTCCACTCATTGAACGCGATCAACACGTTATGCGAAAGTGGGACTGCCGACCGTTCTATGACATTCCAAGGCTTTTTCCCACGACTGTCCCACTTATGCGGGCCGAACCGGCGACCGGCGGGCACGGCAGCGGGAAAGCGAACCCCTGCTTCCCTTCAAACCATGGGACCGTTTTCAATGAATACCCCAGCAACTTCCTTACCAAAGCATTGAACCTGGAGTGCAATGGCATGACCGCTCGAACGTCGTGACCTCAGTGCGCCAATGGCGGTCTATCTTATCTCGGACTATGCCCGTCGAGGTTGCCATCCATGACCCACACCCTCCAGTGCAATCAGCGCCACCCATGGATTTCTCTGTTGGAGCTACCGATCTGCGAGGCCGGCCGCTGCCTGTCGCCGGCTTCAAAGGCACGCCTGAAGAGATCGAGCGACAGTGGTACGAGCAGGTTTATCGTGGCCACGGGGACAGCATGGCGCAACTTACGTGGCGCGCGGTGCTGATTGGTTCATGCCTGGGAGGCGTGTTGTCCCTTACCAATC
>DASRHX010000128.1:0-3982 GCA_035650295.1 Bryobacteraceae bacterium
ATGCTCGAATCGGGGGCGGCACAGCAGTATGAAAAGGCTCCCGAGAGACACTAATGGATCTGAACGGCAAGGTCGCTGTAGTGACCGGAGGCGCGTCGGGATTGGGCGAGGCGGTGGCCCGGCTGTTTGCGGCGAGTGCGATGCGGGTGGCCGTTCTCGACCAGAACGTTGAAGCGGGCGAACGCGTGGCGGGTGAGATCGGCGGCCTTTTCTGCGCGACCGACGTCGCCAATGACGAATCGGCGAGCGCCGCGGTAGACCGGACGCGTGCGCGCTTCGGCGCATTACACGTAGCGGTGAATTGCGCGGGAGTAGCCACGGCGAAGCGGATGCTGGGTAAAGAAGGGCCGATGGCCCTCGATGATTTTGAACGCGTGATCCGCGTGAATCTCGTGGGTACGTTCAACTTGTGTAGATTGGCGGCGGCGGCGATGGCGTTGAATGAAGCGGAGGCTACCGGCGAGCGTGGAGTGATCGTCAACACGGCTTCGATTGCGGGCTATGAAGGGCAGATCGGACAGACCGCATACGCGGCATCGAAGGCAGGTATCGTCGGACTGACTTTGCCGATGGCGCGTGAGTTGACGAAGCTGGGCATTCGCGTCTGCGCGATTGCGCCGGGCCTGTTCGATACACCGCTGCTGCGCGCTTTGCCGGAAAAGGTGCGCACCGAGTTGGGCGAGACGGTTCCCTTCCCCTCGCGTCTCGGCGAACCGGCGGAGTTTGCGGCGCTGACGCGGCATATCGTGGAGAACCCGTATCTGAATGGCGAGGTGGTGCGGCTGGATGGTGCGTTGCGCATGCCGCCACGGTGACCCATGAACAACTTCAACGAATTTCTGGGCATCGAGATTGTCGGGCGTCACGAGGATGGCATTACGATCCGCATTCAGTTGCGGCAAGAGCTGCTGAATTTCGGCGGCGTAGTGCATGGTGGGGTCACGGCGAGCGCTGCCGACATTGCCGTCGGCGTGGGCTTGATGGACCGTTTCGAAGGAAAGCAACTCGTAACCACCACGGAGCTGAAGATCAATTACCTTCTGCCGGTAACCGGCGCGTGGCTGGACGCGCGCGCCAAGTTTGTGCGTGTCGGCAAGACGCTGGCCGTGGCGCAGGTGGACATGGCCGACGATCGCGGCCGGTTGGTGGCGATCGCGCTGGTGACTTATATGTTGTTGCCGAAGCCGGAGTGATCATTCGGCGTCAATGCTACGCTAAAAAAGTACCCCTAAATCATGTCCAGCATTACCATCACCCTGCCGGATGGCAGTCAGCAGCCCCATCCCGCCGGCATCTCCCCGTTGGAGATTGCCCGCGGCATTAGCCCTCGTCTGGCCGACGAGGCCGTTGTGGCCGAAGTAAACGGAGAGCTGCGAGATCTCACCCGCCCGCTGACCGAAGATGCCCACCTGAAGATCCTGACCTCGAAGAATCCCGAGGCGCTTGACGTCTACCGCCATTCGACGGCTCACCTGCTGGCTGCTGCCGTGCTGGAGCTGTTCCCCGAGACGCAGTTGGGGATCGGACCGCCGATCGAATCGGGGTTCTATTACGACTTCGACCGCCCCACTCCGTTCACGCCAGATGATCTGGAAAAGATCGAAAAGAAGATGTGGGAGATTCAGGCCCGTGATCTGCCCTACGAACGCATTTGGACGAAGAAGGACGAGGGCCTGCAGAAGTACAAAGACGCCTGGATGAAATGCGAGCTGATCACGGAGCGCGCCGGCGACGAATTCAGCGAATATACGCTGGGCCCGAAGTTCATTGACTTCTGCCGTGGCCCGCACGTGCCGTCGACCAAGCGCATCAAGGCGTTCAAACTGCTCTCCATCGCCGGGGCGTATTGGAAGGGCAACGAGAAGAACAAGCAACTGCAGCGCATCTATGGCACGGCGTTCTTTTCGCCGAAGGACCTTGATGCCCATCTCAAGCAGCTAGAAGAAGCGAAGAAGCGCGACCACCGCAAGCTGGGGGCCGAGCTTGAGCTGTACATGATCGACGAGCTTGCCGGACCTGGCCTGATCTTCTTCCTGCCGAAGGGCGCCACTGTGCGCCGTGTACTGGAAGACTGGATGCGCAACGCCTATGTCGACCGCGGCTACGACCTTGTGTTCACGCCTCACGTTGCCCGGCTCGATCTGTGGAAGACTTCCGGGCACGCAAACTTCTATAGCGAGAACATGTTCAAACCGATGGAGCTGGACGATGCCGAATACCAGCTCAAGCCGATGAACTGTCCCGGCCACATTCTGATCTACAAATCCAAGCCGCGCAGTTATCGCGATCTTCCGGTGCGGTTGGGCGAACTCGGCACGGTGTATCGCTATGAGCGCTCGGGCACCATGCACGGACTCCTACGCGTGCGCGGATTCACGCAGGACGACGCTCACATCTTTTGCACCCCGGACCAGATCGAGAACGAGGTCGTCGCCTGCCTCGAGTTCGCACGCGACGTCTTGCACACCTTCGGCTTCGATAAGTACGAAGCCGAATTGAGCACGTGGGATGGCGGAGCGTCGGGTAAGTATGACGGCGCGCCGGAGTTGTGGGAGCTAGCAGAGAAGTCGTTGCGCAGCGCCACCGACCGCCTGGGTTGGGAAGCGAAGTTCATGCCCGACGAGGCGGCGTTCTACGGTCCAAAAATCGATGTGAAGCTGGTCGATGCGATCGGCCGCAAGTGGCAGCTCTCGACTGTGCAGTTCGACTTCACGCTGCCGCGCCGGTTTGGCCTGGAGTTCGTCGGCGAGGACAACAAGAAGCACCAACCGCTGATGGTGCACCGCGCGCTGTTTGGCTCCGTGGAGCGCTTCTTCGGCATTCTGGTCGAGCATTACGCCGGGGCATTCCCGGTGTGGCTCGCGCCGGTACAGGCGACGCTGTTGCCGATTTCCGACCGGCACGCGCCGTTTGCGCGAAAGGTGATGCAGGAGCTGAAGACGGCGGGGTTCCGGGTAAGCATCGACGAACGCAGCGAAAAGGTGCAGATGAAAATCCGCGACGCGCAGCTGGCGAAGGTCCCCTACATGCTCGTGGTCGGCGACAAGGAAGTAGAGTCGGGCCAGGTATCGGTCCGCAACCGGAAACATGGCGATCAGGGCGCAAAGCCCGTGTCGCAGTTTATTGCCGAGGCGATGAAGCTAATCGTCGAGCGCACGCCATTCGAGTAGGTCCGTGCTGCACCTGATGGCGGCATGGCTGGCGCTGGCGCTCGTCGCCGGGGCGTCGATCTTTTGCGTGCTTACTTTGATTGCGGTTCGCAGCTATTTGCGGCAGCCGGAGTCGAGGCTGCGCGGCGCGGTTCCAGTTTCCATACTCAAACCGCTCTATGGCGCGGAGCCCGGGCTGGAGGCGCTGCTGCGAACTTTCTTTGCGCAGGAGTATCCAAACTACGAGATTCTCTTCGCGGTGCGGCAAGAAACCGATGCGGCCGTTTCAGTTGTGCGTAGACTCTGCGAGCAGTATCCGCATGTGCCCGCGCGGCTCCTGGTTACGGGCGAGCCCGAGTGGCCGAATGCAAAGGTGTGGAGCCTCGAACACATGACCGCCGAGGCGCGCTACGATCTGCTCGCCATGTGCGACTCCGACATCGCCGTGCGGCCGGACTTCGTACGGCGCGTGGCGGCCGAGTTTGAGAACCCGGGGCTTGCGCTCACGACTTGTCCGTATCGCGCCATACCGGGTGGAACTGTATGGTCGACGCTGGAAGCCATCGGCGCGAATACGGAGTTCCTCTCGGGCGTGATGGTGGCTCGATTGCTCGAAGGAATGCGCTTCGCCGTGGGACCGGCGATTATCGCGCGAAAGCAGGCGATTGCGGCGATTGGCGGGTGGCAGCGCGTCCGCGAATATCTCGCGGAGGACTTCGTGCTGGGCCAATTCGCGGCCAATGAGGGATTGGGCGTGGGCCTTTCGCCGTACGTAGTGGACCATCACATCGGCGGCGCGGCTCTACGGCAAAACTTTGGACACCGGCTGCGTT
>DASRHX010000129.1:0-9631 GCA_035650295.1 Bryobacteraceae bacterium
CCGCCGTTGGGTTTCTCCAGATACTGCGCGCCGACCTGAACGGACATGCGCCCGGCGACCTCGCTCATCGGAACCAGCAGCGGGAGCGATCCGTCACGTTCGCGGATGGTCTCGTAGGCGACCGAGTTCACCTTGGCTTCAACGAGTTCGGCGGTGAGTTCCGGGAGCGGGGCAAGGTGGAGATACGTGAACAGGGTGAGACCGGGGCGCAAGTAACCATATTCGGAGGATTGCGGCTCTTTCACTTTCACCACCATGTCGGCGGTTTTCCAAACGCTTGCGGCGTCGGGCGCGATGGAAGCACCCGCCGCATGGTAGACGGCATCGGGAATGGAACTACCCACTCCCGCGCCTGTTTGGACAAGGACGGTGTGGCCGGATTCCACGAGAGCGGTGACGCCGCTGGGCACCAATCCAACTCGGGACTCGTGGTCCTTAACTTCCTTGGGAACGCCAATGATCATTTGGGAGCCTTGTCGCTGACGACGGGGAGTGGAAGCGAGTCGGCCGGCAAGGGCGCGGTTGAGGGTGGGGGGGGCGAAGGAGGCGCGGACGGCGGCTGAACGCCACCACGCTTGGGTCCGAGACCGAGGGCGATAAGGCTAAGCGAACCGATTTTTCCGTCCTGTTTCAGATTCTGCTCACCCTGAAATTGTTTCAGAGCAGCGGTGGAGGCATCGTCCCACTTGCCGTCGGTATCGCCTTCGTAGTAACCGCGCTGCTTGAGAGCGCGTTGAATTTCGGCGAGCCGTTCAGGCGCGGGGCGGGCTTGGCCGGCGGGGCGGCGGACGCGATGCCGCGCGGTGCTGGAACGGCGGCGAGCAGGGCGTTTTGTGGATTTGGCGGCCTTGACGGTGGATTTGGCTGGCGTGGATTTCTTGGCGGTGCCGGAACTCTTGGCGAGAGTCTTGTTGGTGGTTTTGGCGGTGGTCTTCTTGGAAACCACGCGCGGCTTCTTGGCGGGAGCGGCGGTGGCCGCCATCCAACCGAGGAGCAGGCCAACGCAGAGAAAACAGTGGACGATGGCGCGCAAGCCTAAATTTTAGCAAACGGGGCGTGGCGCTCAGGCCGTATGCTGTAGCCATGCTGCGAATCGTGCGAAGGAATACATGGATTGGGATTTTGCTGGCGGCGCTCTGCTGCGGGTGCGCGAAGAAGGAAGACGTTCAGGCCAAGCGCGAGAACGACTTCAAACAGATGATGACCGGCGCGCGGTTAACAGGGAAGTTTTCCGTGACGGGGCGGCCGGAGATCCGCGAGGACTCTTACAAGATATCGAGCGTTACGAAGCTGGCGGGCGGGATCTGGACCATCAACGCGGAGATCCCGCGCAAGCAAGGAAGCGTGACGCTGCCTGTACCGGTGCGCATGGAATGGGCCGGTGACACGGCCGTGATGCAGCTTACCGATGCGACGCTGCCGGGTCTGGGAACATTCACGGTGCGGATTCTGTTCTATCGCGGCAACGACGGCAAGGGACATTACGCCGGGTTCTGGTGGGGCGGGAATCATGGGGGCGAGATGTTTGGGGTGGTGGAGAAGTAGCCGCGCGGCCTACCCAGCAAATCCGCCAGAGGATGTATAGTCAGAGTAGAGCCATATGCCAGTCGATGTCCAGGTTGCTAAATGGGGAAACAGTCTCGCCGTGCGAATTCCACAAACGATCTTGCGGGAAGCGGGATTAACGGAGGGCGACCACGTGTCGGTCGACGTGGCCGGGGATGGCAGTATCGTGCTGCGGAGTTCGAAGCCAAAGTATTCGCTGGATGAATTGGTTCAGGGAATCACACCAAGCAACCGTCACGCGGAGACGGACTGGGGTCCGCCAGCAGGTAGGGAAGTTTGGTAGATGGCCGCCTTCGTTCCGGAACGTGGCGATTTGATTTGGCTCACGTTCGACCCGCAAGCGGGGCATGAGCAGGCGGGCCGAAGACCCGCACTAGTATTGAGCCCGAGGGCCTATAACCAGAAGTCTGGGTTAGCGTTGGTTTGTCCAATCACGAGCCAGGTGAAGGGATATCCGTTTGAAGTGCTGGTCGAAGAGGCGTGCGGAGTAGCCGGGGTGGTGCTGGCCGACCAGGTGCGGAGCCTAGACGGGAAAGCGCGCCGTGCGGAACGCATCGGTGGGCTGTCGACAGCGGCCTGGGAAGAGGTGCTTGCGCGAATAGCGCCGCTGTTGGGATTTTGAAAACCTACGGCTGCTGGTTCTGATGTTGTTGCCGCAGCACGCGCGGGTCGTCCATGCGCGGTGAGGGTTGGGGGTCGAGCGGTTCGCGGGCTTTAGCGGGGTCGAAGACTTCGAGCGTGGAGGGTTCCAGATTGTAAGGCGCGTCATCCGGCGTGTCGGTGAAGAGGTGGCCAAGGTCGGCGGCGGCGGCATCATAAAGATTCAGCGGGGGAATGCGGAGAATTCGGAAGGCGAGCTTGAGCAGCGCGGGGAAGCTGGCATTGGCGTGCGAGCAGTAGTTCTTCTTGGCCCAGGGGCTCGCGGCGAGAAAGATAGTGCGGTGTGAGTCGATGTGGTCGACACCGCCTTGGGCGTCATCCTCGGTGATGAGAATCGCCATGCGCTTCCAGTAGGGTGTCTGCGAGAGGAACTGCACGATGCGGCCGAGGGCGTGGTCGTTGTCGGCGACGTAAGAGGCCTGGAAGGGGTAGCCGTCTTCTGGGCGCGGACGCGTCATGTGGTCGTTGGGAAGGTGGATGAAGATGAGGCGTGGGAACGGCTTCCCCGCGCGAATGTATTCGCGGTCGATTTCGTTGATGAACTGGTTGGCTCGGAACTGATCGGGGATGTTCATGTTGTAGCCGGGGTAGTCAAACGACGTGTTGCGAAAGAGCGGCGCGGGCATGGGGACATTGGTGAGCACGCGAGCGCCGGTGGGTTTGAGGCCCTTGCCTTCGTCGATACCGGCCAGTTCGAAGCCTTCGCCGAAATTGCGGTAGGGAATGTTGTGGCGTTCGAGGTGGTGCCAGAGGGCGCCAGCTTCGAGCTGTTCCTCGGGGTGGACGGAGGAGTTTGATTCCGCGAAGAGGAGGCGGCCGGGGGCAGAGGCGGGGTTGTCGGGCGGCGGGAAGCGGAAGTCCTTTTGCCCTCCATAGGCGGCCATGAGTGTAGACTCGGTCCACGCGTTGGGATAGGAGCCGACGATCCAGTGGTGGCCGTCGACGGAGACTTCGGAGTCGGCGTAGAAGTTGTCGGAAAAAGCGTAGCGTTGGGCGAGGGCGTGGTGGTTTGGAGTGATGTTGACGAAGCGGAGGCCGAGGCGCTGGCGCAGTTCAGTCTTCTGCTGGACGATGACGCCACGCTTGCCGAAGCGGGCGAGAGGCGGTAGCGATTCGACGGGGCCGTTGGCGGCGGTTTCGACATCGCCCAGGACCTCATCGAAGGTGCGGTTCTCTTTCACGATGATGACGACGTGATCGAGACCGGCCGGCAGCGGCGCGGGTTCCTCTTTGGAGGGGAGAAAGCCATTGTTGGCCCAGACACGCCGGGTGAGCTCGCTGAGTTCGTCGGGACCGGGCAACGGAGCGACGGAGACGGCGCCACGGCGAAGTTCGCCCTGAAAGCTGCCGGTTACTGGGCCCTGGCGCGAAGCGTTGGGGCCGGTGCCGTGGCCCTTGGCGCTCGCGACAAACAGCCGGCCGTCGCGGGCGATTGTGCGGGTGGGGAACCAGGCGGCTGGGATGTGGCCGAGGACGGTCAGCGCGCGTGCGTCAAGAACGGCGATGGCGTTGATGCCTGCCTCGGCGGCGAGGATCCAGTTGTTCGTGGGGTCGTAGTGCAGGCCAATGGGAAGCATGCCGCGGAGGGATTCGAGGCCGGGAACGCGGAGCTCAATGTCCCGTTCGAGCTGGAGCGTGCGGGCATTGATGATGGAAACAGAATCCTGGTTTGCGTTTGAAACAAAAATACGGTCTTGCGTGGCGACTACACCTGAGGGGCTGGCGCCGCCGGCGATGGCGCCGCCGAACGGCTTGCCGGTGCGGACAATGCCGAGGATTTTGGGTGCGGAAGCGTTTTCCACGTCGACGATGGCGAGCGAGTTGGACTCGCGTACGTTGGGGTCGCCGAGGCCGGGAACGTCGACCATACCGGACTCGGTTTGACGGCGCGCGCCGTCACGGGCCTCCTGCGAGGGGAAACCGAACGCGGGAAAGCGGAGGCCGGTTTCCTTGGCGCGCTTGGGGTCGGCACCGGGGATGACCTTGTATTCAAACATGCCGACGTGGGTGACGTAGACGCGGCGCGCATCCGGCGAAAGGGCGATGGCAAAGGGGAGGCGGCCAGTTTTGAGGCTGGCGGAGATGCGCTTCTTTTTCGTATCGATGACGACGAGGCGGAAGTTGGCCTGATCGAGGACGTAGAGGAGGCCACGGCGGGTATCGAGCGCGAGGTCGCCGGTGTAGGAGTTCTGAAAGCCGCCCGTGTTGAGTTCGTAGAGCTGTTTAAGCGAGCCGGAACGGGCGTCGACGAGGCGGACGCGGCCGGAGTTGCCCTCGCTTGCGTATAGCTCGCGGTCGTTGGCAAAGGCAAGGCCCTGGAAGACGCTGCGCCAGTCGCCTTCGCCATCATCATCGCCGGCTTTACTTTTGGGATCGGCCTTGAGCGTAGTGGTACGCCAGCCGCTTCCTTCGCGTTGGAGCACGGTGAGGGAGTAGCGATTGGGTCCGCCGTCGGCGGTGACCAGCGTGTCGCCGGAAGAATTCAGGACAAGACCGAAGGGGCCAGGGCCGGTTGGATACTGTTGGCCGAGAGGGGTGATGACGCGGCCTCCGGGAAGCACGCTTTCCGCGCCGGGGCGGCGGACGGCGGGACGGTCGGCGGCAGGGGGGCGGTAGTCGGCGGCCCAAGCGGAGAGGCAAACCAGGAGGCAAACGAGGGCAAAGGGGAGTTTTGTCTCGCGCCGGAGCATCACGATTATGGTATCGGAGACCGCTCCCTCACGGTCGCGGCTCGGTGTACGTGGCGCCGCAGTTCACATTAGAACGTCGCGGCGGGACGTTCGTAGGGCGTCTTCAGATACTTCGCGGCCACTTCCTGCGCGCCTTGGGTGTTGTCCTTGGTGCGGATGGCGAGGTTGTATTCGTTGACGGCGCGCTCGCGCTGGCTGGTGATGTCGAAGATCTGGCCAAGGTTGATGTGGGCCCAAACCTCGATCCATTTGGGATCGAGATCGCCGTCAAGGGCGGCGCGGAACTCGTTGGCAGCCGATTGGTAATTGCGCTGCAGGAAGAACAGCTCGGCGACGCGGTAGTGGGCGAGCGAGGAGTTCTTGTTCGTGTCGAGCGCCTTCTGATACTCCTTTAGGGCATCGCCGAACTCGCTGATCTCGGCGAACATCTCGCCGCGGCGAATGGCGACGGCGACACGCATCGGATCCGAGTAGCGGAGCACACGGGCGTTTGGGTCGGCCGTGACCTTCTTGGGGCGGCCGAAGGTTTCCACCACAAATTCGCTCTGCTGGCCGACGACTTCGACCGTCTTGATTTCAGGGTTGCCCTCGGTCTCTATCTTCAGCTCGACGGGCATGCGGAAGGTGTCCAGATCCTGCGCCACCTTGCCCATGATGCGGAATCCCTTCGAGGTGCGGAAGACCGTGTAGTCGAGCTTGAACTCAGGCGCGCCATTGGATTCGATCCACTGAATGAAGAATCCTTTCAGGTCGCGTTGCCCGATCTGTTCGGAGGCTTTTTGCAAATCGGCCGTTGTGACGGCCTTCCAAGCGAAGCCGGCGGGAAACTCCTTGATCAACTTCTTGAACGCATCGTCGCCAATTGCGAAGCGCAACATGGAGAGCACGGCAGTACCCTTGGCCGAGGTGACGGCCCAATATTCGGGCGAGTAGTCTTCCAGGCGGGAGGATTGCGAAATGGGGGTGTCGTTAACCGTGAGTGCCTCGACGTAGACATCCTTCATTTCGTTCTGCACCGACTCGGGGCCAGATGCCTGTTCGATTTCGAGCAACTCCGCATAGCGGGCCATGGAATGCATGATCCAGATGTGATTGCGGGTGGCCGGATAGACCATGTTGCCCCACCATTGGCGCGATGCCTGATTCGCGATCAGGCGCGAGTTCACATCCTTACCGATGGCCTTGGTGGAAAGGAAGATCATGCCTGGGGCGGCGTAGCCGTTGGGGGTGTTGGAGTCGGTTTCGACAATCGAGAGCGCGGCACTAGGCGGAAGACCGAAGAGAGCGGTGAGTTCCACCATCTGTTTGCCGGACTCTTCGCCATAGGCGCGTGCCATGGCCGCCGATTCTCCGCGGAAGTAGACACGCTGAGTAGCGCCGCCGGCAGTGACCACGACGGGGTCGGCAGTAACGACGGCAAGGCTCGCCGGAAACGAGGGCCGCTTGAAGTCGAACTGATAGATGGTGCGGCCGGCCGCTGTTTCCTTCGTATCGAGCCCAGGGGCCACGACCTTGAATCCGTCGGGAACGGACACGCGCAGAAGGGCCGCGAAGGCATCGGCCGTGTAGTCGTTGGTGGGAATCCAGCGCGCCGGGTAGAGCAGGTAGGCGTGGTCGTTTTGGATGGAGGCGAAGCGTATGCCGTAAATGGGCGATTCTTCCTGGCCGGTCAGGCGGCCGTCGTAGGTGAAGATAATGGTCTCTGCCTTGCCCTTAGTGAGCGGTTCGGCGAAAGAGACGCGGACCGTAAAGTCGGAAGAGTTGCGGCTCTGCTGGAGTTCGCGGCCAGTTGAATCAGTGACGCGCGTGACAGTGAGAGCGTTGTGGAGTTCGAAGATGGCGCTCGACATGCGGTCGTCGAGGGGCACGAAGTTCACGGCAACGGTGGCTGACAAGGATTGCGTGCGCGGATTAATATCGGCCTCGACGCGATAGTGCTGAACGTCGATGCGCGGGCGGCGGTCCTGCGCCTGAACCGCGCTGCTGAAGATGGCCGCCACCGCAACGGCGAGCGCCCAGAGGCGCCGGTTGGTTATTGAATACGCTCTCACGTGCATTCCCTAGTTCCTTAACTTCCGCTGTTTGCCGTCAGGCGCCGGGCGATCAATCCGGCCGCGCGCACAAGCGGGTCTTCTCCGACGTCCAGACTGTCCGAAACCTTTCCCAGGCCGTCTCGCATCCGTCTTGCCTCGGCCGGATTCTCCAACAATCGTACGGCTTCGCGTGCCAGATTCTCCGCTGTCATTTCATTTTGAATCAGTTCGGGTACAACGCGCTCTTGGGCGATCAAATTCACCATCGTAAAAAAGGGAACGTCCACCAGAAACCGGCCCATCCACCAGCTCACCCCGGTGACTCGATAGAAGGTCACCATGGGCGTGCCAAGCAGCGCCGCCTCCATGGTGACCGTACCGCTAGCGGCCAGCACCAAGTCGGCATGCGCAATGGCATCCCATGTTTCGCCTTCCACTACTAGGGGGACAGTTTCTGCGCCTGGCCCGGAGAGGATTTCCCTGTTTTGTTGGATGGATGCCGCCCGAAAGGGTTGCGTAAAAAAGGGTTCCCCAAAGCGCGAAACGGCTTCGGGCGGAGCGCCGAGGACGTAGGAGGACGGGGCGCGAGACTGGATGAGGAGCAAGGTTCGGGCGAGCACGGGAAGATGGCGGCCGATTTCGCCACGGCGGCTGCCGGGCAGAATCGTCACCAGGGGGCGGTCGCGTGGTAGGGAGTGGCGGGCAAAGAATTCCTCACGAGTGTTCGCGGGCTTCACGAGGCGTTTTAGCGGATGGCCGATGTAGTGCACTGGCACGTTGTGATTTCGGAAGAACTGCTCCTCAAAGGGAAAAATGCAGAGGAGTTCGTCGATATTCCGGCGCATTGCATTCAGGCGGCCCTTTCGCCATGCCCAGACTTGGGGGGCGACGAGGTAGACGACGGGAATGCCGCGGCGCTTGAGTTGAGCGGCGACACGGAGGTGAAAATCAGGCGAATCCGTGACAATGGCGAGCGCGGGACGGCGGCGCCGGGCTTCGCGGATGAGCTTGCGGTACTCGCCGTAGATCTCCGGAATGTGCCGGACGACCTCAACGAGTCCCACAACGCTGAGCTTGGCGGCGTCGACAACCGGCTCGACGCCAACGGCCTGCATGCGGGGACCGGCGCAGCCAAAAAATCGTGCCTGAGGAACGAGTTGCTTCAGGTGGCCGACGAGCGTGGCGGCGTAGAGATCCCCTGACGCTTCCCCGGCGGAAATCATGATGTCAATGGGTCCACCGGGCACTGGTGGCTAGAATAGCAAGCGTATCGGGGACGCGGTACGGAACGGCGATGCTAGAATGGAGGCGACGTAATGCCCCCACAGAATGATCTCGTCCGGATCACGCCGGATGAGTTCCTCGTGCGGATCAAGCAGGACCTGATCCCACTGAACTCCCAGTTTTCGTACTTCCTCGCCGGAACCTCGTTCACAGACGAAGATTTGAAGGAATACCTGAACGATCCCGTATCCGCGCTTCCGGAAGCGTTTTCCAAGCTCCTGCCCAAGGTGAGCCTCCTGCTGGTGCCTTATCTGGAAACCGGCGCGGCGCGCTTGAAGGCCGAGTCCGCGCCGAAGAACGGAAATAACGGCGAGGCCAAGCCTCGGACCCGCGAACGCAAGGCTGAGCATGTAGCCAGGCAGAATGGGAGCGCCGATCCGGAGGGTGTGCAGATTCTATTTGACCGGCCCGCCGACGGGCGGTCGATCCCATGGGCAAGTTTGCGGCTCCACGGAAGCGCGCTGTTGCTGTTTGGCGTGGAGGATGTGGAAGTCGCCGACTACCACTATCACCTCTATCACGAGCTGGCACGGATCGCGACCGATCACGTGGATCCGGAGAAGCTGCGCGACTATAACGGGATGCTGCGCGAAGAACTGATCAACCACGTGAACGGAGAGGTGGACGATCAGAGCTGGACGCTCAAGCAGGCTTTGCGCCGCCGCCAGACGAACATGAAGCGCGAGACCAAGGGGTTTCTCGAATACGCGCGCGAATCGTTCATTGACACGCTGACTTTGTATCTGCACGGCATCTGTTGCGATATCGACGTGGAGACGGGACCGAGGCAGTTGCCGAGCCGGTATCTTCGCAAGCGGCTGGAGATGATCGAAGGTCTGTTCCCGCCGCCAACCGGCTACGCAGTGTTCCCGGAAGACATTGAGGCAGCCGAAGAAGCGGCCGAGGCAGCCGAAGCGGCCACGGCGCTCGCGCTCAAGAAGAGCAACGCCGATGGCAGCCAGTAGCGAGTATCTCGACTTTCTTGCCGAGCAACTGGCGCCGCTGGGCACTTTGACCTCGCGCGCGATGATGGGCGGCCACTGCCTGTACCTGAATGGCGTCGTGTTCGCACTTGTTGCGGCCAACACTCTGTACCTGAAGGCGGACGCCGAGACACGGCCGCGATTTGAAGCGCGCGGCTTGGAGCCCTTCCGGCCATTCCCGGACAAAGCGTCGGCTATGTCCTATTTCCTCGCGCCGCCGGAGTTTTTCGACAACCAGGACGTGGCGCTGGAATGGGGACGGCTGGCAGTGGAGGCGGGGCAGCGGGCGCAGGCGAAGCGGAAGCCGAAGGGGAAGAAGAAGGGGGCGGGGCGGTAAGGCCGCGAGGTGTGAGGGACGAAGTAGCAACACCTCACTCCTTGGGTGCCGGTGGCAGCTTGGCCGGATTGTAAGTCG